>CAZOSE010000119.1:0-6565 GCA_964582385.1 uncultured Lachnospiraceae bacterium | reverse complement strand
AGCTTTTATGCGTAGAGGTAAACAAGATGGAGAATGCATAATTGTTGTTTCTAATTTTACACCAGTAGAGAGACAGCAATATACTATACTGGTGCCCGTAAAGGGTACTTATTATGAATTGATTAATAGTAACCAGGATGAATATGGAGGTGAATTAAAAGAGCCTCTTGTGTATAGGTCATCTATAGATAAATTCAAAGGGAATAAATCTCATGTAATTTATATGGACCTTGCCCCATTGTCTACAGTGTACCTAAGGGGTGAAACTAAAACACTTAGTAACTAAAATTAAGGAGGAAATAAAATGGCGAGAACAGAATGTGTTGCAATGATACTTGCAGGGGGTCAAGGAAGTCGTCTAGGAGTTCTAACAGACGAAGTGGCAAAGCCAGCAGTTCCCTTTGGGGGTAAATATCGAATTATAGATTTTCCACTAACAAACTGTACCCATTCAGGTATTACCACAGTAGGCGTTTTGACACAATACCAACCTTTAGATTTAAACACCTATCTTGGAACAGGGGGTCCATGGGATTTAGATAGAAACAATGGTGGAGTATATGTTTTACCACCTTATGTTAGTATGTCGGAAAACAAATGGTATAAAGGAACCGCCAATGCTATTTACCACAATATACCCTTTATTGAGAAGTTTAATCCTAAATATGTTTTAATTTTATCTGGGGATCATATTTACAAAATGGATTATAGAAAGATGATAAAGTTCCATGAAGAGCAGGGTGCAACTGCTACCATAGCGGTAATGCCTGTACCTTGGGAAGAGGCAAGCCGTTTTGGGATTATGAATACTGATGATGAGGGAAGGATCGAAGAATTCCAAGAAAAACCTGAGAACCCTATTAGCAATCAAGCTTCAATGGGTATTTATGTATTCGACTGGGACACATTAAGAGCAGCTTTACTTGAAGATGAGAAGGATGAAAGTTCTTCTAATGATTTTGGGAAGAACATCATACCGAATATGTTAAGTAACAATGAGCCAATGTATGCATACAGATTCCAGGGATATTGGAAGGATGTAGGAACAATACAGAGTCTATGGGAAGCAAATATGGATATCATTGCTGATCCACCGATATTTAACTTGCTTGATCATAACTGGAGAATATACTCGAAGAATCCTATTAAACCGCCACATTATGTTTCTTATGATGCAACAATCATTAACAGTTGCGTAACAGAAGGATGCAATATATACGGTGATGTAGAACATTGTGTAATTTCTGATGGTGTTACTATTGAAAAAGGAGCCAAAGTTAAAGATAGTATAATTTTCCCGAATGCTTATATTTCCTCCGATGCAGTTTTGGAAAAGGTAATTGTAGGAGAAGGGACTATTATTGGTAAGGGAGCTGAGATAGGGGTTGAAAGCTCCAAAGACAATTCTTATGCTTCCCACCTTTGTACTCATGATGTAGTTTTAATCAATGGTAATATTGAAATAGAAGATGGTGCAAAGATTTATAAAAATTCTATGGTTAGAACTTTTAATACAAGAGGAGGTGTAGATGCATGATTAATACAGCGGGGTTAATTTTATCAGAAAGCAGTTTCTATCTTAGCAGTCTTACAGATAAGCGTTCCATAGCAGCTTTACCAATTGCAGGAAGATATAGGTTAGTAGACTTTACTCTTTCGAATATGGTCAATTCAGGTATTACTAGTGTTGGAGTAGTAACAAAAACTAAATATTCATCACTAATGGATCACTTAGGTTCTGGAAAGGAATGGGACTTAAATAGAAAGAATGGTGGCCTACATATCATACCTCCCTATTCAGGACGTGGAATGCAGGGATTAAGTGATGGAACTATTGATATGGTAGCATCAGCATCAGGCTTTATAAAGAGAAGTAAAGAAGATTACATTGTATTATCAGAAGGAAATATTGTTGCTAATATGGACCTTGATGATGTTAAGACCTTCCATAAAGAAAGTAATGCAGATGTTACCTTAGTATATCATGAATATAAAGAGGCTAATAACAGAACTCTTTCTGATCATGTAATTATACAAATAGATGAAGATAATAGGGTAAGAAGCATGGAAGTTAAGCCTCTTAGGCCAAAGAGCAAGAATGTTTTTATGAGTATGGTTCTTATGGATAAAAACTTATTGCAATACTCGATAGATGAAGCTTCTTCAAGAGGAGATAGAGATATTGTTAAGGATATTTTAATAAAAAACCTTACTAACCTTAAAGTTTGTGCTTATAGATTTGATGGATATGTAGGGTGTGTAAATAATCTTTGTACATATTATGATGTTAGTATGGATATGTTAAAAGAGGATATACGTAATGAGATTTTTGATCCTAATAGACCTATTTATACTAAGATTAAAGACCAGATACCGACCAGATACGGCAACGAAGCTTTGGTACACAATAGTCTAATTGCTGACGGATGTAATATCCAAGGTGAAGTTAAAGACAGTATAATTTTTAGAGGTGTTAACATAGGAAAGCATACAAAAATAAACAATTGTATTATTATGCAGGATTCAGTAATTGAAGCGGGTTGTGAATTAAAGCATGTTATATTAGATAAAGTAGTAACAATACGAGATGGTGGTAGATTAATTGGAGAATTAAAGCACCCCATGATAATTGGTAAAGGTGAAGTAGTTTAACTTGAAGAGTTTTTATCTTTACAATATGGATGAAGTAAGCTGGGCGGGGTGAGGAATTTACACTTGGTGTATTCCATACCCAGCCCAGCGTAAATTTTCCTATGGGCTTACTTTTTGATAAATACTTTTTAAATAAGAGAGCATTCCTTAATAGACTTTTCAAGAATTATTAGCATTTCGTCTATTTCAAGTTTGTTTATGTTTAATGGAGGGAGTATTCTAATAGTATTGTTACCTGCTGGAATTAGTAGTAGCTTGTTTTTGAAGCAACAAGCTTGGAAGTCTTTAGGACTTATCGTTAGTTCAAGTCCTATTAGGAGTCCCATGCCTCTAACTTCTTTGATTATGGGGTACTTAGTTTTCAATGAGTTAAGTTTATCTATGAGATAGGCTCCTATTTGTTTTACGTTATCAAGCAGCTGTTCATTAATTATTTCGTTTAATATTGTTAGAGATACTGAACAGGCTAGAGGGTTACCTCCGTACGTATTGCCGTGATCGCCGGGTTCTAGGGCTGTTGCGGCCCTTTTTGTAGCTAGACATGCGCCAATTGGGAAGCCTCCTCCTAGACCTTTTGCCATTGTGATAACATCAGGTATTACGCCAAGGCTTTGATAGGCAAAGAGAGTTCCCAGTCTTCCTATTCCAGTTTGAACTTCATCAAAAATTAAAAGAGCATCATATTTATCGCATAGACTACGAGCAGTCTGTAGGAATTCCCTGTCTATAGTTATTATTCCACCTTCTCCTTGAATGGGCTCTAGAAAGATAGCACAGGTTTTTTCACTGAAGGCATTTTTAAGCCCTTTGGTGTCGTTAAAGTTTATAGCTAGGGTATCTGGAATTAGTGGCCCAAAGGCTTCTTGATATTTGGACTGGCCTGTTATGGAAAGTGCACCCATAGTTCTGCCATGGAAAGAATTATTTGTATAGATAATTTCAGTCTTTTTTGGACCACCAGATAATTTGCCATACTTTCTTGCAAGCTTTAAGGCTACTTCGTTTGCCTCTGCACCACTGTTGCAGAAAAAACTTTGATCAAGATCACTATAACTAGATAATTTGCCAGCCAATTTGATCATGGGCTCTGTCCAGAACATATTACTAACATGCATTAATTTGCTAGCCTGGCTGTTTATTGCCTTGATAATTTTAGGATTAGAATGGCCAAGGCAGTTTACTGCTATGCCTGAAACAAAATCTAGATATTCCTCATTGTTTATGTCTTTTACTTTAGATCTATAGCCACTGTCTAGTGTTAAATCAAATCTACCATAGGTATTCATAAGATTGTTCTTTGACATATTTATTTACCTCCTATTTCTATCATGGTTCCAATTCCCCTATTAGTAAATATCTCAAGAAGGAGGCTATGTTCTTTGCGCCCATCAATTAAGTGAACGCGTTTTGTTCCTCCCTCTAAGGCCTTTATGCAACATTCTACTTTTGGAAGCATTCCGCCAATAATGACTTCGTCTTCAATGTAACCCTTAATTTCATTTGTTTTGATTATTGAAATTAAAGAAGCAGGATTATTAATATCCTTATATATACCCTCTACGTCTGTTAATAATATTAGTTTTTCAGCTTTTAATTCACCACTAATAGCAGCAGCTACGAAATCAGCATTAATGTTATAAGTATTACCTTCATTATCTCCACCTATCGGAGAAATTACAGGAATATGGTGCTTTTCGATTATGTTTGACAAAAAGTTAGTATTAACTTTAGTCACTTCTCCAACGTATCCTAGGTCTATTTTTTCTCCGTCTTTATACAAGTATTTCTTTTTGGCTTCAATCAGGTTAGCATCTTTTCCGCTTAGGCCTACACCGGTAATACCTTGTCTGCAAATATTAGAGGAAAGTTCCTTGTTAACTAATCCGGATAAGACCATTTCAACTACCTTGATGGCCTCTTTTGATGTTACTCTTAGGCCGCTTATGAATTCGCTTTCTATGTTCATGTCTTTTAAAGTTTTAGAAATATAGGGCCCTCCACCATGTACTATGGCTAAGTTTATTCCTACTAGATTTAATAGCGCAATGTCTTCCATAAAAGCATTTTTTGACTTTTCGTTGCTCATAATACTGCCACCAAATTTAATAACAAAAGTTTTTCCTGCAAATTCTTTTATATATGGTAAAGCTTCTACTAATATGGCGACCTTTTGTTCATTCATAAATTATACCCCCTTACTTGATACAGATGATTATACATTAAAACTAATAAATATACAAGAATAACTTGCATAATTCCAGAAAAGAATGTATAATTATAAACAAACAACTAATAATTGTTTTAGGATGGAGGTTAGTGAATAATATGATAAAGGTAGGAATTATTGGTGCCACAGGTTATGTAGGTCAACAATTAGTGGGGCTTTTGGCAAGACATAAAGAATGCGATATACGTTTTGTTTCATCTAATACTTATTCAGGAGAATCTTTTTCTAATATATATGGGCAATATACAAATGTATTTAATATGAAATGTATAGCTACTGATGAAGTTAACGAACATTTATCGAAAGTAGATATTGTGTTTATAGCCTTACCACACGGATTAGCCTTTGAAACTGCCAAGGCTTGTAAGAATTTAAATGTAAAAATAATTGATATGGGTGCTGACTTTAGATTAAAGGATGTGGATATTTATAAACAATGGTACAAACAAGAGCACAGGGCCTTGAAATTGAATCAAAAGGCAGTGTATGGTTTACCAGAAATCTATCTAGAAGAAATTAAAGAAACTTCTATTATAGGTAATCCAGGCTGTTTTCCAACAGCAAGTATCTTAGCTTTGATGCCTTTATTGAAAACTAATTTAATAGATAAATCATCAATTATTATAGATGCAAAATCGGGAGTCTCCGGAGCAGGAAGAAGTTCAAAGGTTGATAATTTATACAGTGAGCTTAATGAGTCTCTTAAGGCATATGGGGTAGCAGCGCATAGACATACACCTGAAATTGAACAAGAATTATCCAGTGTATGTAATGAAAATATTACACTTTCCTTCACACCCCATTTGGTTCCAATGAATAGAGGGATTTTGACAACTTCCTATATTAATCTTAAAAAGTCAGTAAATGAAAAGGAACTTTATGAGTTGTACAAGGAAGAATATAAGGGGGCTCCATTTGTAAGAATAATAGATGATTTACCCCAAACAAGATTGGTAAGAGGTTCGAATTTCTGTGATATTGCAATTAGAGTAGATGAAAGAACAAACAGGGTAATTGTATTGTCTGCAATTGATAATATGATGAAGGGAGCAGCGGGACAGGGGATACAAAATATGAATATTATGTTTGGTTTAGATGAAAAAACAGGGCTAGATAATTTGCCTATGTTACCCTAACTGTGCAGGAGGTATAAGATGAAAGTTTTAAAGAAAGAGTTTATTACTGATGTTTCGGGATTTGTTGCAAGTGGTATAAGTGCAGGACTTAAAAAAAGTGGGAAGAAAGATTTGGGAATAATTTATTCAAAGAAGCCAGCTGTTTGTGCAGCGACACTAACTACAAACAAGTCAAAGGCTGCACCTATTTATTTATCTATAGAGAATATAAAGTCGGATTATATTCAAGCTATAATAGTAAATAGCGGTAATGCAAATGCCTGCACTGGGGACGAGGGTATGGACAATGCTTATATTATGGCAGCAGAAACTGCTAATAATTTAAAGATAAACAAGGAAAGTGTTTTAGTAGCATCTACAGGAGTAATTGGAGTTCAACTTAATATGGACAAAATCATTCCTGGAATTAGAAAAGCTTGTAGTGAAATGTCAGAAAAGGGTGGAGAAGATGCGGCTCAGTCGATATTAACTACAGATACATTTACTAAGACGATTACAGTTGAAATAATTATTGGGGGTAAAGAAGTAAAGATTAGCGGTATAGCAAAAG
>CAZOSE010000118.1:0-6586 GCA_964582385.1 uncultured Lachnospiraceae bacterium | reverse complement strand
GCAAATATGGATAATCATTAAGGTGAAAATTATTTCGTTTATAAAAACCAATACGCCTGGTTGATATATCTGCATCAGGTGGTTCAACTTCAAGGCAAATATCCTTATCAAGCAATTCTACAAGTTCATTCAGAAAACGTGTTCCAACTCCACCATTTCTATACTTAGGGTTAACTGCGAAATGTTCGATAAAGGCAAATTTATTAAATTCCCAAACTGCAATAAAGGCCTTAATATCTTGTGATTCATTATTCAATACATAAATAGAATAGGCAGGGTTTTTAAGTAGAGCTTTTTGATCATCGTAGTTTCTATATTCATCTGCTGGGAAACTCATTTCCATTATGTCGTATACTCTATCAAAATCTTGAATTTGTAGCTTTTCTATCATAGTTCTATATCTCCTTACCGACTTTAACATAGAAACAATACTATATGCTGCTTTGATATATGTCAAGGCTCTGAAAATTTGATCCTAATATATAACAACTTTTGCATTTATCATTGTATTTATTTCACATTCTTCCAGTCATGCATGAAGTGCAATGACATGGACTGTGAGTGTTGCACTTTAGTAGTAATTAATAGGTTGCTAAACATAATTCTTCGTTTTCAAAAGTATAATCCCATATCACTTTCTAAAAAGAATATGGAGTTAGTTGCAGGAACAGCATGTCCAGGTGATTTATACATTACTATTGGGATTACCACAGCTATGATAATCATTTCTTTAATTTTGTCTATATTGGTATTTAGGAAAAAACAGATATAGAGAGCTTTAAGTTTTCAAATCGGCTATGAGTGGTTTAATTAGATCTCTTGGCTTATCTTTCATACCCCTCAGCAGTGATAAAATGTTTTAAATGCTTCTTCAACATCTTTTTCCATGGCTTTAACTGCCCCTAGAGCAATATCATGATATAGTGGAGAATCAACTGTCTTTATTACTTCACTAGCAGCACGAACTCCTTCTCTAGACATATAAGTATAATAATTTATCTTGCGAATTCCACAGTCTATAGCTCTTATGTAATCTTCCGTACTTACACCAGAACCGCCATGCATAACTAATGGAATATTAACTAATTCTTTTATTTTTTTAATTCTTTCAAAGTCAAGTCTTGGCTTTGCCTTGTATATTCCGTGGACAGTACCAAAGGAAGCTGCTAGTGCATCAATTCCAGTGTCTTTAACAAAGCTCTCTGCTATATGAGGATCTGTATATATATCCTCAATATTCTCCGATTCAACAGTGCCTGTTTCATCAGTACCCATTACCCCAATTTCGGCTTCAATGCCTGCATCTCGCTCACGTGCTATTTTAACTGCTTGTAAAGTATTTTCTACATTTTCTTCATAGCTAAGCTTTGAGCCATCATACATAGCTGATGTAAATCCAATATCCAATGCCTTTTCAATATAATCCAAACTTTGACCATGGTCTAAATGAACACATACAGGTACATTGGCTCTTTTTGCACAGTCTACCATAACTGGACCAATTATATCTAAATCCATAACTGCTTCATGGGCCTGTGCATGAGCAATAATTACTGGTACCTTATATTTCTCTGCATTCGAAAGTACTGCCATAATGTTTTCAAAATTAGGAGTATTAAAGGCTCCAATGGCATACTTTTTTCTTTCTGCTATTCTCATGACTTCTTGTAAATTAACCAACATAGTTTATTCCCCATCCTTCATATTCTTAAAGAGAAGTAGACAAAACACTTCCCCTTAGCATATTAGTTTTTCACATCACTCTACTTATACTTTTTATAGTACTCATTTAACTCATCATATTCTTTCATCCCTGAACTCGAATCAAATTCACCCAAGCTACAGGCTGCCGCTGTATTCGCTATTATCAAACACTCTTCTACTGAAAACCCCTTATAAATAGAATAAAGTAGTCCAGCACAAAAAGCATCTCCCGCTCCTACGCTTCCTTTAATATATCCTGGTGGAAGTTTGAGAGAAGGTACGTAGTAAAAGTCCCCTTTTGATGTCATAGCCCATCCACCCTCTGGTGCATGTATTACAACTAAATCTTTTACGCCTTTCTCTAATATTACTTTACAAATTTGATCCAGGTTTTCTTCACTTATCTTACCATCTAAATCGTATGGACTAAGATTAGCTGTTTTTCCAGCCTCAATTTCATTTATAATTAAATAATTACAATATGGAAGACTAGCATGTACTACTTTTGTAAAACGTTCATCTTCCACACTAACTAAATCCATTGAAGTTTTAATTCCCTTTTCTTGAACTTTAGCAAGAGTGCGTGCCATAACAGTCCCATAGTCTTTGTCTTTTTTATCTAGAGAATCAAGCATTAGTGCATAGCCAATATGGAACAAATCTGTTTTTAAAGAATCAAAATCAATATCTTCATACGAAAAAAACTTGTTGGCACCGTTTAAAGAGAAGAAGGTTCTTTCCTTTGTTGATTTTAGTACAAATGCATCAGTAAATGAGGTTGATTCATTTTCATATTGTATAACTCCATTGTGATTAATATTGTTTTCTTCTAGAAGTCCAATTAAATAGTTTCCATTCTCATCTTTACCAAGACCACCATATGCATACAATGGTAGACTAGAGTCAATTTTACGTAAATTAATTATAGTATTCATTACACAGCCACCAAAAGTCTTAGATATTTCTAGAATCGGACTTAGCATTCCTTTATCAGGAAAGCTTTCAATAAGTTTGTAGTAGTCTGTGTACATAGAGCCTGCAACTGCAATACCTTTGTTAATTTTTATCACCTCTTTGTCTGGTATTTTCATTACATTGATTAAGTATTATTTCTCCCTCCTTACGCTCTTTATGTAGTCGATATATACAGCTAGTAAAATAACAATACCCTTAACTACATACTGCCAAAAGGAATTAACATTTAGAAGATTAAGTCCATTACTAAGGATGCCAATAATTAGTGCACCTATTACAGTTCCTCCAATAGTACCAGAACCACCTGCCATACTAGTTCCACCTACAACAACCGCAGCTATTGCATCCATCTCTGCTCCATCACCAGAAGTTGGCTGGCCTGAATACATACGAGAAGCAAGTACAATACCTGACAACCCTGCCATAAGCCCTGCATAAACATGAACAATAAACTTAATCTTTGCCACATTGATACCAGAAAACCTAGCTGCCTCAGCATTGCCACCTACTGCATATATATATCTTCCTAATTTGGTTTTGTTTAGTATGAAAATACTTATTATCAATATAAGTACCAGGATAATAACAGGAGTAGGAATAGAACCTATATACCCAGCCCCAAGAAACTGCCATTCTTTTGTAACAACTCTAACAGGAGAGCCACCTGTGTATACATAGGAAATACCCCTAGCAATATTCATAGTTGCAAGGGTTACAATAAATGCTGGAATACTAGTTTTTGCAATAAATAATCCATTGAATACCCCTATTACAACTCCTATTAATAGTCCCAATAACAAAGCTACTAATAAAGGTAAATGATACCTAGATACCGCCCCAGCTGCAATACATCCTGACAGTGCAATTACCGAGCCTACTGATAGGTCTATGCCTCCTAGAATAATTACCATGGTCATGGCACAGGCAATATATAAATTAGTAGATATTTGTCTAAGAACATTAAATATATTCTTTGAGGTTAGAAATGTTTCCTTTGTAACAGGATTTAATGCTAATACAGAACACAGAATAAGTAGAGCTGCTATAATACCTATATTATCCTTAAACCATGCAATAACTCCCTTATGTAAATATATTTGAAATTTTGCCCTATTGTTTTCCATTTTAATTTTACCCATATCCTTTCTCATTTATATTAGAACTTCACTACCGGGTACAAAGTTGAAGGGAGTCTTAGTTTGCAGCCAACTTCATAATATTCTCCTGAGTTACCTCTGTATGGTCTAAACATCCGGTAATCTTACCATCTGCCATAACATATATTCGATCACTCATATTTATAACTTCTGGCATTTCAGAAGATATCATAATAATTGATACTCCAGAATCAGCTAATTGGTTCATAATTTCATAAATCTCTGATTTGGCTCCAACATCAACTCCTCTAGTAGGCTCATCTAAAATAAGAATTCTAGGGTTTGTAGCAAGCCATCTTCCTATCATTACTTTTTGCTGGTTTCCTCCAGATAGCTTTCCAACAGCTTGTTCCTTTGATGGTGTCTTTGTAGACATCAAGTCTATATATTTTTGGGTAATAGCATCTTCTTTTTGTTTATCAACTCTTAAACCTTTAATAAATTGCCTAAGGACCTCAATTGTGCTATTAAAAGCCACACTTTGTATTATATAAATGCCTTCCCTTTTCCTATCCTCTGGTACTAGTCCAATACCATGTTTGAGGGCATCATCAGGACTAGCAATATTAATCTTTACTCCATGCAAATATATCTCCCCAGTATATTCCTTTGTTAAACCAAAGATACATTTCATTAATTCGCTTCTTCCTGATCCAACTAATCCTGAAAAACCTATTATTTCACCCTTTCTAAGCTCAAAGGATGCACCTTTAACCATTTTGCCATCATCAATATTTTTACATTCTAATATGACCTTTTCTTGTTTCTTATATGTACGAATATAATAGCTTTCTAGTTCTCTACCTACCATCATAGCTATCAGTTCATCTTTACTTGTGTCTTTAACTTCCTTGGTTCCTATATATAAACCATCTCTCATAACAGTTACTCGATTGCATATTTCATTTAATTCATTCATCTTATGGGAAATATATATAATTCCTACACCACTATCTGCTAGAGTTTTCATCATTCCAAAGAGGAATTCCACTTCTTTATCTGCAATTGAAGATGTCGGTTCATCCATAACAAGGATTTTGGAGTCCTGGGAAATAGCTTTAATTATCTCCACCATCTGCTGCTGGGCAATTGATAGGTCTTTTAACTGGGTGCTAGCGTCAATATCAATGCCATAACTATCTAGAAGCCCTTGGGCATCATTAAGCATTTTTCTTCTATTTACAATTATGCCTTTACTTGGCTCCCTGCCTAAATAAATGTTCTCTGCTATATTCATGTATGGAACTAAAACTAGCTCTTGGTGAATAATTGCTATACCGTTGTCCCTGGCTGACTTAACATCCTTAATATCTATACTTTTGCCGTCAATTAGTATTTCTCCCTGGTCTTTAGAATAAATACCACCAAGTATTTTAATTAGCGTTGATTTGCCTGCTCCATTTTCTCCAATTAATCCATGTATTTCACCAGCTTTTAACTGAAAGTTTACTGAGTTTAATGCATATACACCAGGAAATTGTTTGTGAATATCCTTCATCTCTAATAATAGTTGTTCATCCAATATAATCACCCACTTTTCTTTTCACTTTTTGCTTATATTAAATATTTGGAAAGGTGTTTGTATATTATAGTTAACACCTCTCCAAATATAAACTTACATATAAGATTTATTAAAATGTAGTTTATCTTAATCTTATTAACTTAAACTTATTGCCATCCATCCGTTCCATATTGGTCTACATTCTTTCCAGTGATTATAAATGTTTCAACAGGATACCTTGCCTCAACTTCTTCACCTTTCATATACTTATACATAACTTCTACAGAGGTTTCTGCAATAGCTACTGGTGATTGTGCACCTGATCCTTCAATTAAAGAATTGCCTGAGGCAATTTCAGCTTTAATATCTGGTGAGCCATCAACACCATAAATAAGAACGTCTTCAAGTCCTGCAGCATTAGCCGCAGCTAAAGCACCAAGTGCTGTTGGATCATTTCCACCAAAAATCGCTACTACATCACCATGAGCTTGTAATAGGTCTTCTGCAATACCCATGGAAATTTCTAAATTACCCTTAGCATCTTGTTGGGCAACAATATCAAAGCCTTTGCCTTTAATTTCGTCTAAGAATCCGTTAACCCTATCTACAACTGAATTCATAGTAGGTGAATCAAGAACAATAATTGGTCCACCTTCTGGAATCTTTTCAACTAAATCTACAGCACATACATAACCTGCATTGTAGTTATCAGATCCGATATATGAAGCAATATATTCCATATCAGCAACTTCCGTATCAAAGTTAATTATAGGAATTCCTGCTTCTTTTAACATATCAAGTGCTGGAAGGATACCTTCTGCTTCTGCGGGGTTAAGAAAGATTGCATCAATACCTTGTGTTATCATATCCTCAATCTGGGTTATCTGTAGAGTTACATCATTGGCAGGATCAGTTGAAATCAAAGTATCTCCATTGGCCTCTACTGCCCCACGTATAGTTTCTTCGATAATTACGAAGAATGGATTAGTTCCATCCATACAGGTATAGCCAAACTTGTAGGCCTCTTTCTCATCAGTTTGTCCACCTTCGGTATCTTTTTCTACTGGCTTTTCTTCACTTACACTTTCCTTAGTCTCCACCTCATTATCTGTTCCATCAGAACCACATCCTGTTAATAAACTAGCTAAGATAACCATACATAACATAATGCTAAGTAATTTCTTTTTCATAAGATTCCTCCTTGTATTGAATAATTTTACTATCATATTTATATGATTATCTAACTATA
>CAZOSE010000117.1:0-6668 GCA_964582385.1 uncultured Lachnospiraceae bacterium | reverse complement strand
TAGAAGGAAAAGAAATAGCTTACGAAAAAAGATTATTAGTTGCTCCTGCAACTTCAGAAATATACAAACAAGCAGCAGATGCAGGATATGTAACAACAATTTTTGATGCAGGTGGTCTTGTTCTTAACCAATGTGCAAATCCAGAGATTCAAGGACGTATTGATAAAGATGAAACAATGTTATCAACGGATATCATCAATGATAATGCTTACGGAGGCTTCTCGACTTCTAAAGTTTATATATCTTCAACTGATACTGCTATAGAAGCAGCATTAGAAGGAAGTTTTGGAAAAGCTAGTTCTAAAGAAGTAGATACAGGCCTTGTAATGAAGGGTAAGATTTGGAAACTAAGAGATGATATTGATACAGATATTATTATACCTACACAACATCTAAGTCGTCCTATGGAAGAAATGGTAGACTACGCATTTTCACCTTTACGTCCTGAACTTGCAGGTCTAGTAGAAGATGGAGATATAATTGTAGCTGGCCAAAACTTTGGAATGGGCTCTTCAAGAGAAATGGCAGCAGAGGTTATCGCTGCACTAGGTATTAGATGTATCGTTGCTAAGTCATTTGCAAGAATATTCTTTAGAAATGCTATTAATAATGGAATACTACTAGTAGAATGTCCAGACCTTCCAGACGAAGTTGAAGAAGGCGATGTAATAGCAGTTGAAATTGAAAACGATAGAATTGTAGCCAAGGGAAAGAATTATCCAATTAATAAAATAGCTGAAAATATATTTGAAATTGTCATGGACGGTGGATTAGTTAAGAATGTTGAGAAAAAAGTACTTAGAGGCGAATTATAATTATAGATAGGAGAAAACAATTATGGGATTTACACTTGCTGAAAAAATAATAATGAATAACCTAGGTGTTGATAACGTTAGACCAGGCGACCTAGTTGTAGTTGAACCAGATTGTGTAGTAACACATGATATTTATACAAAATCACTTTATGCAAAGTTTAAAGAAATGGGATTAACAAAAGTTTGGAATAAAGATAAAGTAGTTATAATGCATGATCATCTTATGCCTGCATGTTTAGAAAGTGATCCTGACAACCTTTCTGTAGCTTATGAAATGGTAGAAGATTTAGGACTTAAGCACTTTCATGCAACAGGCGGAATCGTACACCAATTAGTACCAGAACTAGGTTACGCAAAGCCTGGAGATATTGTATTTATTACAGACTCTCATACACCTACATCAGGCGCTGTAGCTTCATTTGCTACAGGAATAGGCCATACAGAATTAGCAGCAATTTATGGTACAGGCCAAATGTGGATGCGTGTACCAAGTACTATAAAAGTTCAAATAGACGGAGAGCTACCAGAACACGTTTATGCTAAAGATATTATCTTAAGAATTCTTGGTGATATCACTGCTGATGGTGCTACTTACAAATCTCTAGAATTCTGTGGAACTACTATAGATAACATGGATATGGAAGGCAGAATGACTATTGCAAACATGGTTGTAGAAGCTGGTGCTAAAGTAGGTTTGTTTGGAGTAGATGAAAAGACAGCTGAATTTAGTAAGGTAGACTATGAAGATGTAAAATGGCTAAAGGCTGATCCTGATGCTGAATACGAAAAAGAACTATACTACAAAGCAGAAGAATTAGAACCTTACCTTTCTTGCCCACCTCTAGTAGATAATGTACATCCTTTAACAGAGGTTGTAGGTACAAAACTTGATCAAATCTTCATTGGATCATGTACTAACGGTAGATTAGGTGATATTAAAATAGCTGCAGATATATTAAAAGGTAGAAAGATAGCTAAAAACCTAAAGCTTATCGTTTCTCCAGCATCTAATAGCATAATGAAAGAAGCTCTAGAAAAAGGTTACATCCAAACACTTGTGGATGCCGGTGCCATGGTAACTCCAGCATTTTGCTCCTTCTGTGAAGGTAGAACTATTGGAATACTTTCTGATCATGAAGTAGTTTTAGGAACTCATAATAGAAACTTCCTAGGACGCTATGGTTCGCCAAAAGCTGAAGCTTACCTAAGTTCTCCAGCTGTTGCTGCAGCTTCTGCAATTACAGGAGTAATATCAGATCCTAGAGATCTATAAAAAGGCTTTAATAAAGCTTAAATAAATCTACGAGGCTCCCTAAAGGGAGTCTCTTATAGAATAATATACAAATGTAGGAGGAAGTATGAAAAACTTTCAAGATATTTATAATAAAATACTAGAAGGCCAAAGAAAAACAATAGCAGTTGCAGCTGCAGATGATGAACCAGTACTAGAAGCAGTGAAACAGGCAATTGATAAAGGCCTTGCTGATGCAATATTAGTTGGAAATGCAGATAATATTAAAAAAATTGCGGACAAAATAGATTTTAACCTTGATAATGTAAGAGTTATAGATGAAAAAGACACCCAAAATGCTGCCCTAGAGGCGGTAAAACTTGTTAGCAACAAGGAAGCTCATATTTTAATGAAGGGCCTAATTGGTACTGCTGATTTCTTAAGAGCTATTCTTAATAAGGAATTTGGTTTAAGAACAGGAAAAACCCTAAGTCATGTTACGGTTATGAAGGTTAATAAAATTGATCGCTTTATTCTTATGACAGATGCAGCAATGATTATGTATCCAACTTTAGAAGATAAAGTTAAGCTACTTGAAAATGTAGTACCAGTATGTAATGCATTAGAGATCAAATCACCAAAGGCAGCTGCAGTTTGTGCAGTTGAAGTAGTAAATCCTTCTATGCCACCTACTATGGATGCAGCAGCCCTTACTCTTATGAGTCAAAGGGGACAAATTAAGGGGATTGCAGTAGATGGACCTCTAGCACTAGATAATGCCCTAAGCGAAGAGTCTGCAAAACATAAAGGAATTATTAGCGAAGTTGCTGGTAAAGCTGACGTGTTATTAATGCCTAATATTGAATCTGGTAACATTATGTGGAAGACCTTAACTCATATGGCAGAAACTAATAATGCAGGTGTGATTGTAGGTGCCTGCGCTCCTATAGTTATGACTTCACGTGCAGATGAACCAGAAACCAAATTAAACAGCATTGCTCTAGGCTTATTAATGGCTAATAATTAGGAGGAAGACTTAGTGAAACGAGATAAAGTATTAATAATAAATCCAGGCTCTACATCAACCAAAATAGCAGTTTATAATATTGATAATGATGAGAAAATAGTTGAAACAAATATTTCTCATTCTGTTGAAGATTTAGCTGTATTTGATAGGGTTTCAGACCAAGCAAACTATAGACTTGAAGCTATATTAGGAATTTTAGCACAAGCTAATATTGAAACTAAAGAACTAGTATGTGTTTCAGCTAGAGGAGGGCTTGTAAGACCAATTCCTGGTGGAACCTATGGAATTAATGATGCTATGTGCGAAGAATTAAGGGCTGTAAAGAATGAACATGCATCAAACCTAGGGGCCCTAATAGGAATGGAAATAATGAACATGGAAGATATTCCAGGTTACATAACTGATCCTGTTGTAGTAGATGAAATGATGGATATTGCAAGAGTTACTGGTGTTAAAGGAATAAACAGAATTGCAGTAGGTCACCCACTAAACCGGAAGGCAATTGCTAGAAAAACAGCTGAAAAAATTGGCAAGAAATATGAAGATTGTAATTTTGTAGTTGCTCATATGGGTGGTGGAGTAACTGTTGGTATGCATGCAAAGGGTGTTGTAATTGATACTAACAACGGACTAAACGGTGATGGACCAATGTCTCCAGAGAGAGCAGGTGGCCTACCTAATAGTGTAGTTATGGACTTAGTATACAATAGTGGAATGTCAGAAAGTGAAATATTCAAATTCCTAATAGGAAATGGTGGTTTCGTAAGTCATTTAGCTACTAATGACGCAAGAGAAGTAGAAAAGATGATTGAAGAAGGCGATGAATATGCTAAGTTAGTATATGAGGCTATGGCTTATCAAGTAGCTAAAGAAATCGCAGCCTTATCAGTTGGAGTTAATGGACAAGTTGATGCTATCGCCCTAACTGGTGGTGTAGCTTATTCAGAAATGATCACTAATTGGATTAAAGAAAGAGTTGGATTTATAGCTCCTGTATATGTTTTCCCAGGAGAAGGTGAAATTGAAGCCCTTTATGAAGGTGCTAAAAGAGTAACTACTGGGGAAGAAGAAGCTAAAATCTATTAGTTAAGAATAAAACAAGATAAAAACAAGATAAAAAGTAAGCTCCTATGATTTAGTTGTTCTAATCACAGGAGCTTACTTTTAAATTTGTTATGGTTATTTTTGTTTAAGAAGCTCAGTTTCAACAATAATGTTACGGGGACCTTTTTCTATACCTTCTAATATGCGGTATATAAGCTTAAGAGTTTCGATTGCCATCTTTTCTATTGGAATATCTATGTATAGAATGGCTGGGTCATTGGTCATGCTATATTCGATATTGTTGGAACCAATAGCAATTATTTCTATATCATCTGGTATTTGTAATCCCTTTTGATGGAGGCCATGAACAAGCCCGCGAGCTATATCATCTGAACCACAGTAGATTGCCTTTGGATGTTCTGGTAAACTAAGTAATTTCTCAGCTGCAGCAAGACCGCCTTCAATACTGTGTTCTGCTTTAATTATATGTTCTGGCTTCATGGTAATATTATACTTAGTACAAGTATCTATAAATCCTTGATATCTAAGATTCATAGCTAGATAGGACCTACTAGGTACAACAGCTCCAATACTTTTAATCTCTTTATCTATAAAGTTTAGGGCAGCGTTGGAGCCTGCCTCTTCATTATCAATACCTACTGAATAGTAGTTATCTAAAGTTCGGTTAAATAGTACAGCTGGTACAGCTGGGTGGTGGGTTTGTAAATATTCCATATCCTTCTTGGATGTTGAAGCAATAACTACAGCGTTAAAGGAGCTATAGTCAAACAGTTCTTTTTTCGAAGATAATTTATCATTTTCAAAGGGTGTAATAGTTAAATTAATTGGATAGTCTTTTCTTAGAAATTCTTGTTGTATACCCATTAAGAATCTGGCCAAAGCATAGGCACGGTTGTCAAAGGCCCAGAAGATTCCTAAAGAGAACTCCTTAGTTCCTGAACTCTTTAAACGTCTGGCCATAATGTTTGGTTGGTAATTAAGTTTCCTTGCAGCAGCAATTACTTTATCCTGAGTAAGCTTGGTTATATTCTTTTCTTTAGCTCTACCGTTTAAAACAAAAGAAACCGTCGCAGTTGATACCTCCGAAAGTTTAGCTACATCTTTAATAGTTGCCATAGTTTTCTTCCTTCCACGTTAATCGTTTAATCATACTAATTTTAACATGTTTTGCAGTAGTTATCAATTCATATTCGTGTATTTGTAAAAGCCTTTATAAGGGTGATTAATGAATAAGGCTGTATATATATACAACCTTATTCAAATATAGAGCTTCCCAAACACCAGGCTAATCTAATTGAATAAAAGATAGGTAAAGTGGCTAGAATATACTAAGTATGATTAGGTCTAGTTAAGATAATTAATAAAATGTAAAGGTGGGATAGGATGTTCGGAATGATTGTAGCTATTTTATCAGGTGCACTAATGAGTATACAGGGTGTTTTTAATACAGGAGTTACAAAGCAGACAAATATTTGGCTGTCTTCAACCTTTGTTCAATTAACAGCTTTTATTGTATGTATTGGAGGGTGGTTTATAGCAGGAAGAGATGCAAGTATTGGCTCTTTGTTTAAGATTGACAATAAGTATATGTTATTAGGAGGAGTAATAGGAGCATTTATAACCTTTACTGTTGTTGTTGCCATGGGGAATTTAGGTCCTGCAAAGGCAACTATCTTAATTGTAACAGCACAACTTATTACATCCTATTTGGTTGAATTGTTTGGCTTGTTTGGAACTGACAAGGTAGGCTTTGAACTTCGTAAACTAATAGGTGTAGTGATTATAATAGCAGGTATTTTCGTATTTAAATGGGAAGTAGAATAAGAATATACTTTGTTTTTTGATTTGCTATTGTAATATAGTGAAATATTGGTTAAAATAATAGTTATAATTCATACATGAGGATGTTTGTGAATGGTCTCATAAAAGGAGATCATTTATGGAATTTAAAAAGATTAAAATTGTTATATTAATGTTATTTGTTTTATTAGCTGGAATCCTTTACAGTTGTAGTAATAGTAAGGATTCAGATATTATATCTATAGAAGATTCTTCTAACGGGGCATCTATTTCCAATACAGATGAGAAATTACTAGAAACAGAAGAATCACATAGTGGAAGCACAGATACAGGTCGACTAGAAGAATTATCTTATAATAATCCAGAATTAATAAAAGACAAGACTATAGAAGATAAGCCAGAGGAAAATCCTAAATTAATTTATGTTCATATTTCTGGGGCTGTTAATAAACCGGGTGTTTATGCTGTAGAAGACCATACTAGACTTTATGAACTAATTGAAATAGCAGGAGAATTATCAAGTGATGCAGCGGGAGATTATGTCAATCAGGCAGCTACTTTAATAGACTCACAGCAGATATATATCCCAACCAAAGAAGAAGTTGAAGATTCTAAAGTTTGGCAACCAACTACTTCTTCTAATCAAGACCCTAGACCTGAAGAACAGACAAGTAATAAGGTTAATATTAATAAAGCTTCTAAAGAAGAATTAATGACCTTAACAGGGATT
>CAZOSE010000116.1:0-6729 GCA_964582385.1 uncultured Lachnospiraceae bacterium | reverse complement strand
CAGCTTCTACAGCTGCCTTAACAGCACCTACGTCTCCTCTTACCATAACACTTACTAGTCCTGAACCAATTTTTTCTCTTCCTACTAAAGTAACGTTTGCTGCCTTTAACATTGCATCAGCTGCCTCTATTGCTGCTACTAGTCCTCTTGTTTCTACCATTCCTAATGCTTCTTGTGCCATTCTTTTTTCCTCCTTAAAATTATCCTTTTGATTAGTGCTAATTTTACTATCATTCGCCTTGTTAACAGTTGCCTTTGTATTACTAACTTTTGCATTGCTCGCCTTTAAATTACTTGCTTTTGTATTACTTGCCTTTGCACTGCTAGCTTTTGTATTGGTTGTTTTTGTATTAGTTACTTTATTTGTATCAGTAGTTTTTTTTGCTACACCTTTTTTTGCTACACCTTTTTCTACTGCTACTTCTTTTGTTATTTCTTTTGCTACTTCTTCTGCTAATTCTTTTATAGTTTCTTCAACCATTAGTTACCCACCCAGTCTTTCAGCACTTTCATTAATTACTCTCATAATTTCTTCATGTGGATTGGCTATAACAGCGTGAACGCAGGGTTTTACAAGGGCTCTACTTGCTGCCACATTAACAGCCTCTGTAACTGCATCGACACTACCTCTGACAACAATTGTCACAAGTCTTCCACCTAATTTACGCTCCCATGTAACAAATTCAACATTAGCTGTTTTAGTCATAATATCTAGAGCTTCTATTGCTGCCGTTACAGTTGGGATTTCAATAAAACCTAGTGATTTCATATGTAGGAACTCCTTTTTTTATATTAGAAAGGGGTTAAACCTGAGGTAAGATTTTTTCAACATCCTCATGTGGTCTTGGAATCACATGTACAGCAACCAGTTCACCTAGTCTTGATGCTTGTTCTGCTCCAACTTCTGTTGCCGCTTTAACAGCACCTACATCTCCTCTTACCATAACACTTACTAATCCAGAACCAATTTTTTCTGTTCCAACTAGTGTTACTTCTGCTGCCTTTGTCATTGCATCAGCTGCTTCTATTGCTGCTACTAAACCTCTTGTTTCAATCATTCCTAATGCTTGTTGTGCCATTTATTTTTCCTCCTAATATTATATGATTACTCATCTAATCCGTCTAATCTTAACATTTTCTCTGTATCTTCTGATGGATTTGGGATTACATACTTTGATACCACACCAGATACTTTATTGGCTGCTACTTCTGCCGCATCTATTGCTGCTTTTACATCTTCTACATTACCACGAAGCTTTACTAGTATTATAAGTGGAACTTCAACATCTTTAGCTGTTGGTGGTGGTCTGTTTCGATCAAAAGCTTCAATTTTAACATTTGCCGCTTTACAAGCTGCATCTCCTGCTACTAGTGCTGCCACTAATCCATATACTTCAATTAATCCTACTGCTTGCGCCATATGTCCAGCTCCTTAATTTACTCATTAACAATGGCTATTTTTAACCCTTCCATTTTTAGGTTTGTTTTAAAGGCTTCATCAATTTCATCAAGTGAATACCTATGAGAAATCAACTTATCTAATGGAAGTCCAATTCCTTTTGCTCTCTTTAAGAAATCAAAAGTAGTTGCATAATCTCTAAGTGTATATGTCCAGGATCCTACTAATGTAATCTCCTTTGCACATAAATCAAAGTGTGGGTTAATTGTAGCATCTCCACCATTTATAAAGAAACCAAGTTCACATAAGCCTCCACCATTACGTATGAATTTGTAGATGTTTGAATGAGCTTTTGGTGAACCTGTACATTGGAAAGCAAAGTCTGCTAGGTGTCCATCAAACTGGTCTGCTACTGCACCAGCTAAGTCGTTAATATCTTGATAGTTTGTAAAGTTTACACTTCTAGTTGCTCCCATTTCTTTTGCAAATTCAAGTCTCTTTTGTACACCATCAATAGCAACTATATTTTCAATACCCATAGTTCTAAGAACTGCTATACATAAAAGACCAATTGGTCCACAACCTTGAACTACTACTCTACTATTAAACTTAAGTATTCCTGTTGTTTTTGCTCTTTCAACAGCATGAATTAGAACAGCTGCTGGCTCAATTAGGATTCTTGAATCTAAATCTAATTCACTCACATTAAATATACTTGAATCTTCACGGATTACTACATAATCTGCAAACCAACCATTTAAGTGAGTATCATCATCAGGAAGTAAGCCGTATACATCAGCATCCCCGATGTTTTGTTTATTCAGATCAAACATTGTGATGTTAGGATCATCTCTAAATATCATGCTAGTAACAATTTTGTCACCTACATTAAGAGATCTACCTGCACTATCCTTTGTAATATTTTTACCCTTCTTAACTATCTCACCAGTTCCTTCATGTCCTAGAACTACAGGGATTAGTCCAAATGGGTCATTTTTATATTCATGAGCATCAGTTCCACATATTCCACAACCTTCAACCTTAACTAGTAATTCATTATCACCAATTTCAGGTATAGGATATTCTTTTAATTCGATCTTCTCTAAAGCAGTAAGCATTGCAACCCTACTTTTGCTTGGTATGTGGCCACTCTTATTAGACGATTTAGTAGCTGTTTTAGACGTACCTTGCATTCCATCTAAGACTTTTTTTACTATTTCTTCTATATTAACAGAATTTATGTCCATTCCTACCTCCTTATTTATTCCTATTAATTATCTTATTGATAGACTATCAGACAAAACACAGCGTCTTTGCTTTGTAAATGTTCTTGCTGAAGTAAGTCCTTCGCCTGTTCTGCTTGCAATTGTATATGTACAAAAGCCTTCGCCGCCAAATCCTAGTGCTGCATATGATGGTGCATTCTTAACAAAGATTGCTGTATCAATTGCTTTACCGTAGCGAGTCATATTATCGACATTCTTAGAATGCATATGAGCTGAATGGCGATTACCATCTTCTAACCAAATAGCCACTTCAATAGCCTCGTCTATGTCTTTAGCTCGTACAATACCTAATATAGGCATCATTAACTCTTCTGAAATTAATGGGTTTTCTTTTTCTCCATCAAATATAATACAGCGAGTATTTTCTGGGGCATTAACACCAATTAAAGATAGTATAGTACGGGCATCCTTACCAACACAATCTCTATTTAGTTTATCATTAATAAATACCGTTTGCATTAACTTTTCTTGTTCTTCTTTACTTGCTATGTAACAACCGTTCTCTACTAAGTAGTAAGTTAGTTCGTCCACTATTTTATCAATTGCTACTATTGCTTTTTCTGCAATACAAGGCAAGTTATTATCAAATGTAGCACCGTTAACAATATCCCTTGCTGCTTTTTTAATATCAGCTGTGTCATCAACTAGTACAGGTGGATTACCTGCTCCAGCTCCAATTCCACGTTTACCAGAAGATAATACTTTAGTAACTATTCCAGGTCCGCCTGTTGCAGATATTAATTTGATATCCTTATGCTGTATAACTAAATCTCCCGATTCAATAGTTGGTTTAGTTACTGAAGTTACCACATTGTTTGGTCCACCTGCTTCAACCGAAGCTTCATTAACTAAATTAACCGCATAATTAGATACTTTAACTGCTCCTGGATGAGGATTAAATACTACCGTGTTTCCTCCTGCTATCATTCCAATACTATTACAAAGTACAGTCTCACTAGGGTTCGTAGATGGAGCAAATGCTCCTATTAGACCAAATGGTCCCATTTCAACAAGAGTAATTCCTCTATCACCAGACCATACATCTGTTTTTATATCTTCTGTTCCAGGTGTCTTCTCAGCAAGTAATTGGTGTTTTAAAATCTTATCTCCAACATTACCCATACCTGTCTCTTCAACACCCATACGGGCCATAGTTTCAGCTTGGTCTTTTGTCTTTTTTCTAATGTTGCTGATAATGTTTTCTCTGATATCCATTGGTAGTTCTTTCATAACCTTTGATGCTTCTTTTGCCGCAGCAATTGCATCATTCATATCATCAAAAACACCTAACTCGGATTTATTTGAAATAGACTTTTCCTCTTGTACGCTAGACATAACCTGTAACACAATTTCTCTTATTTGCTCACTGTTATAAGCCAATTTATGTCCTCCTTATAAAATATAAAAAGCCTTTATACAAAACTCTATATATTTAAAATTATTTACCTTCTAGGTGTTGAATTACCTTTTTAGTAATTTCAGATATTAAGATTTCTTTATCTGATAGTGGTTCAGTAGCTTCTGCATTAGTTAGGCAGCCTCCTGTTGAATGGCAATTTAAGCTACCATCTTTTAGGTTTTGGCAAAGATTAGCTGGGTGCTTACCAGTCATACCCATTTGTCTACGGATTTCATATAGACCCGCTACTTGAGAGTTACTTAATTCTTGTGGCCCACCTAAGTTTGTTGAAAGGTATAGTAATTTAGCATAGAACTCTACTGATTCCATCTTGTGGTATGCAGATAATAAGCTATCTGAATATGTTAATGCACCATGGTTTTCTAATAAGACCGCATCAAAATGAGGTAGATATTTAGAAACTGCATCAGGTATTTCTTCTGTAGATGGTGTTCCATATTCAGCAATTGGTACACAACCTAAAGAAATAACTGCTTCTGGCATAATTGGCTGAGTTAAAGGAATTCCTGCGATAGCAAATGCTGTTGCATACATTGGATGAGCATGAACAACAGATTTAACATCTGGTCTTTCCTTGTAAACTCTCATGTGCATCTTTATTTCAGAAGAAGGTCTGAAATTGCCATTAGCATGAATTACCTTACCGTCTTTATCTACCTTACAAATATACTCTGGAGTCATAAATCCTTTACTTACTCCTGTTGGTGTACATAAGAATTCATTATCATTTAGTTTCACCGAAATATTACCATCATTGGATGCAACCATACCGCTGTCATAAATTCTCTTTCCTATTTCACAAATCTGTTTCTTTACTTCAAATTCAGAATACATATTCTTCCTCCTGTTATCATTGGCTTAGTCTTAAATTGCTATGATTTAGTCTCTTTGTTGTTTTTCTTTGTTTTTGAAATGTTTTATTATTTCTTAAGTGTATTTTACCATCATGGGAGGTCACTGTCAATAGTTTTCTGTGGTTTTATGTTGTTTTGTCTTGTTTTTATCTTGTTTTGTGTTTTTGAAAATCTTTGGTATCTTTTATCTAATTAACAAATTTATTAAGAAAGAACTTTTACCTTTAATTTAGTAGTTTCTCTGTATCATAAATTGAAGTTTTATACTCTCCATCACCTATTTCAAATACACATTCATAGGTGTATCTTATATTGCTTTCATTTAACACATAATCCTTTGTAATTCTATTATCTCTATCTACTATAATGAAGCGAATCTTATTTTCTTTTATTAGATAATCTAATTCATCAGGAGAATCAGCCCCATACATTAACCTAACTTGTTTGTCCCTAGCAAAGGTGTCATAACCCGCAGACCAAGAAAAATACGGCCAACCTTGATACAAAGAAGGACCAGCAAGCACAACTTGACCTAGTGCATAAGGTGGAGTTAGGAAAACATCCTGGCTATCTACGTTTTCTTGTATCCACATTGTTATTTCATTGTTTAATTCTAGGCTAACTGTATTCTTATTACTTCTTATAAGAGTAGACAGATCATAAACTCCCGTTATTGTCATGAGAAGAAGTAAAACTAGAGCAAGTCCTTTATATATGTAGGCTTTATTCCTTAAAATAACTACAATCATATCTGCAACATATATTCCCAGTAACATAACAGATATCATCAAGTATTTATGGTTCACTGTTACATCAGGTGTCAGAGATAAGGTAAATGTTATAAGGCCAGGTGCTAAAAAGGCAATGATTATATATCTATCAACATTTTCTTTGATAATAAATGAAATTATCAACAATATTGGCAAAACTCCAAACAATTTGAATATATACTCTACAAGACTTAAAATATTAGGATTATCAAGAATGAATCCAAAATAAAACTTTAAAGATACAGGTGAACCTTCTATAAAAAATGCCGATTGGATAAAGGATAGACTAGTCGCTATAATTGCAGTAATTAAGTATTCTAAGCGATTAGCTGATAATATAGCCATTATAAACAAAATTGAAATTAGCCCAATTAGACTTGCCCCATTCCAAAAGGCAGCAGCACCTGCTAAGATTCCAGCAAAAACTGCCATTTTATAATCTCTAATAATCCAAGCCTCTCTTACAAAAAAGACAGATCTAATATAAGTTAGTATTTTATCTTTAACTAATCTTATTGACTTTGGCCCAACAAGAGAAATTTCTTCCTTTTTTGATTTCTCAAACTCCCAGATATAATAAAACATCTTATATAATCTAGGTAAAAACAAAATAACAACTAATAATAGAAGACTAATGGCAAAAGGGAAATGCCTTTGATTAATATATACATTTAGGTTCCATAGTCCCCAGTTTTCCTTTGGTGTAAGACCTATATAATCAGTATTATTAAGTAAAGACCTTATAATACCTGGTTCTTTAGATATTTGCGCTAAGTAGGCAAAGAAGCTTGGCGAACTTCTAAAAGTAAAAAACAAACCTGTTAGGTATCCCACTGATCTTTTGCCTGTAATCTTTACAGCCAATATGTATAGCAATAAATAGGTTGATATCAGTCCTATCGCACTTGGTATATTAAAGGCAAAATCAAGTCTTAAACCTAAGAACTCAAGATTACCAATTAAAAAGAAAAACATAAAGTGATAGCGAATATCTTCCCCA
>CAZOSE010000115.1:0-6748 GCA_964582385.1 uncultured Lachnospiraceae bacterium | reverse complement strand
TCTGTAGGTTCATCCATGATCATGCTTAATATCTTGTCTAACTCTTTTCTATCTTTAATTTCACTAAAACCAATTGCTCTTAAATAACTATGCATAATCATTGCACCACCTATCTTATATAATTTGGTTTTATACTATTATAGATATATGTATTCTACTATTAGATTATAATAATAAACTACAATTTATACTTATAACATATAAATATATATATGACAAGCAGTATTTATAATCTTTAATAGTAAAGTTTTATTTGGTAAATAATAAAAATAGTTTTATTAATAAATTAATCTGTTATATCAAATAATTTATCATAAAACTATTTTTATATATACATTTATTTTATAACTTCTAGTCCATTCATATAAGGTCTTAACACTTCAGGAACAATTACACTACCATCCTCTTGTTGGTAGTTCTCAAGTATTGCTGCTGTTGTTCTTCCTACTGCAAGTCCACTACCATTTAATGTATGAACAAATTTAGCTTTATCTTTTATTTCGTTTTTATATTTTATATTAGCACGTCTAGATTGAAATTCTTCAAAGTTACTACAACTTGAGATTTCAACATATCTATCATAGCTAGGCATCCATACTTCTATGTCATATTTCATAGCTGCAGTAAATCCTAAGTCTCCTAAGCAAATTTTTACAACTCTATAAGGAAGACCTAACAATTTTAGAACTTCTTCTGCATCATTTGTAAGTGATTCCAATTCTTTATAAGAATCTTCTGGCTTAGTAAATTTTACAAGCTCAACTTTATTAAACTGATGTTGTCTTATTAAACCTCTAGTATCTCTTCCTGCAGAACCTGCTTCAGCACGGAAACATGCTGTATAGGCAACATGTTTAATTGGAAGTTTAGATCCTTCCAAAATTTCATCTCTATACATATTAGTTACTGGCACCTCTGCTGTAGGAACTAGGAAATACTCCTTACCATCCCCTGTTACTTTATATGCATCTTCTTCAAACTTAGGAAGTTGACCTGTTCCTGTCATACTTTGCCTACTAACCATAAAAGGTGGAAGTACTTCTTCATATCCATGTTCACTTGTATGGATATCTAAGAAAAAGTTTGTAATTGCCCTTTCAAGTCTTGCCCCTGGTCCTTTATAAAATGTAAATCTAGCACCTGTAGTTTTTGCTGCAGTTTCTGAATCTAATATTCCCAGCTCATTACCTATATCCCAATGAGCTTTTGGTTCAAAACTAAATTCTGTAGGAGATAAATGATTTCTTACTTCAACATTATCTTCATCTGTACTACCTTCTGGCACGCTCTCATGTGGTATGTTAGGAATTGTTAATATCCAGGTATCAAGTTCTTCCTCTACCTTATTAACTTGTACATCTAATGCCTTTATTTCAGCTGAAAGTTTTTTCATATCTTCTAAAATAGGGGCAACATCCTTACCTTCCTTTTTCATAAGAGGAATTTCTTTTGAGACTTTGTTTTGATTACTTTTTAACACTTCTACTTCAGCCAATAAGCTTCTTCTTTTCTCATCTAAATCTTTAAATTTACTCAAATCAAAGTCTTCATTCCTACGTGCTAATGCCTTTTCTACATCTTCAAAATTGCTTCTTAATAATTTTATATCTAACATCGTTTTCCTCCATAAATATTTAATTCAATTCATCTAACTTATCACTTTTTATTGCTTCTTTCAATGCAATCTTTTCTTCTTCAGTTAACACTTTATATGATTCTCCATTAATGATCTCTTTGGCATACAAGAAACAACCACTTCTTGTAGAATAAACTGAGTTAAGTATAACCCCATTATTGCCATCATTCAATAGGGCAATCACAAAACTAAGTTTTCCTGTTGTCTCATCAAATGCATCATATTTAACAAGACTTGTCTTAGAATAGCTCTTCTTTTGCTCTTCATTTAATTTTTTTAATGCAATTTTAACGACTTTATTCTCTTGCTTAACTGCTTCTAAATTTTTAAAGTCTTCTAAAAATTTTTCTTCTAAATTCTGCGCATTACTACTACTCATAAAGTTCTTATACTTTTTCTTTAGGCTTCTTTGGGATATTATAAGACAAATCGTTATTATTAACAATATAAGTAATGAAGCAGCTAAAGCGATTACTATGTATTCAATATTCAATCCATACTTTTCTAACATTTATTACTCCTTTAATACATTTTTTTATAATCTTCAAACATATATAAGAATTCTTATTTTTTTCATTACTTAATATTCTGAGAATATTAAGTTTTAATTAGATTAAATAAGTCTATTAACCGTTCTAAATCATCTGTTGAATAATATTCAATTTCTATTTTTCCCTTATTATTAGCCTTTTTTTTGATTTTTACTTTACTTCCAACAATACTTTCTAGTTTATTCTCTAAATCTAGATAAATAAAAGAATCGTCTTTAGTTTTCTCTTTATCTTTTTCTTTATCAGATTCTTCTCTTTTCTTTAGTCCCTTTACTAAAGCTTCTACTTCCCTTACACTCAAACCTTCTTCATAAATCTTTATAGCTATTTGGTATTGTAAGTTTTTGTCATTTATTGAAATTAGTGTTCTTCCATGACCAGTGGATATTTTCTCTTCGACAAGTAATTGTTGTACTCTTTCATCTAATTTTAAAAGCCTTAGTGAATTTGTTATACTGGTCCTACTTTTTGATACCTTATCGGCTAACTTATCCTGAGTTAAATCATATTCATTTATTAAGTTTTGAAAAGCTTTTGCTTCTTCTATTGGATTCAAATCTTCCCTTTGAATATTTTCGATTAGAGCAATTGCTAGTGTTGCTTCAATTGTATATTCTTTTATTATTGCTGGAACTTCCTTCAAACCTGCTATTTTAGCGGCTCTCCATCTTCTTTCACCTGCTATTATATTATATATATCATCATTTTTTTGCAAAATTAATGGTTGGATAATTCCATATTGTTTTATTGAATCTGATAATTCTTTGATGCTTTCCTCGTTAAAAGATTCCCTTGGTTGATCCTTATTAGGTTCAACACTGTCAATATCTATAAATGTTTCACGTGAAACATTTTCTTTTTCTTTCTTTTTATTCTTAATATCCGGATTGTTTGGTATAACAGAATTAAGGCCACCACCTAATTCCTTAAGTCCTTTACCTAATCCCCTACTATTTCCTGACATCTTTTTCACCTACTTTGTTATTAAAATAATTAAGTCACCCAATAGAACCTTATTCAAACTCCTTGTTAATTACTTCATCTGCCAAGTTTCTATAAGCTTCAGCTCCTGCAGATCTACTATCATATATATTTATAGGTAGTCCATGGGAAGGTGCTTCAGCTAGTCTAACATTTCTTGGAATTATTGTTTTATATATATTTTGATTTAAATAATCTTTGACGTTTTCAACTACCTGCAAGGATAGATTGGTTCTCGCATCATACATAGTAAATACAACCCCTTCAATTTCAAGGTCTGGATTTAATCTATTCTGTACAAGAGAAATAGTATGAATTAATTGTGATAATCCTTCTAAGGCAAAATATTCACATTGAATAGGAACTAAAACTGTATCTGCAGTAGTCATAGAGTTGACTGTCAACACATTTAAGGAAGGAGGACAGTCAATAATTATATAATCATAATCATCTCTAATCTTTTCAATTTCTGTTTTTAACAGATATTCTTTTTTATCTATTCCTATTAATTCAATTTCAGCACCTGATAAATTAATATTAGACGGTATAAGAGAAAGGTTTTCAAAAACTTCAGAGATTATGACCTCTTCAAGCTTTCTTTGGCCTATTACAAGCTGATATATTGTGCTTTCTAGATTTGATTTGTCAATACCTAAGCCACTTGTGGTATTTCCTTGAGGATCAGCATCAATAACTAATACTTTTTTCCCTTTTTCTGCGAGACATGACGATAGATTTATTGATGTAGTTGTCTTTCCTACACCACCCTTTTGATTAGCTACGGCAATAATACGACCCAAGTTATATCCTCCTTATAAATCTAATCCTACTGTGAAAGTTACATTAATAGAATAAATTATATCATGTATTAATATTTATATCCATACTTGTAATATAAAATATACACTATTATTAAGTATAACACGCAGAAATGGTCATTAATTATGTATTTAACTTGTTATTAATGTTTCACGTGAAGCATTGTCTTTGGATTTTAACAATATACTTTAAAAAATGGAATACTATTATATACTTTAATACATAAAAAACAGAATGTTTCACGTGAAACATTCTGCAAATTTTTTCGGTTAAGGATCATATGTGTCAATTTTAACTTGTTCTATATATGTCATTTTTAACTTATTCTATTGGTTCTCTTTTTGGTTTACCAGCTTGCCTAGGAAACCTCTTTGGTGAAACTTTTACTTTATCAATTCTCACTAAGCTTCTATCGATATCAGTACTAGGAAGTCTAAAAGAATCTACTAACTTAACTTCTCCGCCTAGTACCTTCACAGCTTTTCTTGATTGTTCAACTTCCTCTTCAACATCTCCAGCTTTATATGAAATAAAAGATCCGCCTTTTTTTACAAAAGGTATGCAAAATTCTGCCAAAGTCGATAAATTAGCAACAGCTCTAGAAACACACAAATCAAATTCTTCTCTATATAATTTATTTTGACCAAAATCTTCTGCTCTTCCATGAATAGTTCTAATTGAATCTTCATTAAACCCTAATTTCAAGATTACATCATTCAAAAACTTTAATCTTTTGTTTAGTGAATCTAAAAGAATTATATCAAGATGAGGAAATACAATTTTTAGTGGTATTCCTGGAAATCCGGCACCTGTTCCTATATCTATGACCTTACTAGTCTTATTCAAGTCAATTACTCGAATAAGTGAAAGACTATCTACAAAATGTTTTATCACAACTTCATTATATTCTGTGATAGTTGTAAGATTCATCACCTTATTTTGTTCAATTAGAAAGTCGTAATATCTTGTAAATTGTTTAATCTGTATATCAGTTAAACTAATACCTATTTCTTTAAATGCACTAACTAAATAATTAGTATCTTCCATATTAATCCTCATTTCAATTTACTAAAAACAAACTTAACAGCAATTAAATTACTTACCAATCATTTTTAAATATACTAATAATACAGACGTATCTGCCGGAGAAACCCCAGAGATTCTAGAAGCTTGCCCTACAGATCTTGGTTTTACTGTAGTTAACTTTTGTCTAGCTTCATTTCTCAAACTAGGAATATCATCATACTCTAAATCGTTAGGAATAAGTTTACTTTCTAATTTTTTAAATTGTTCTACCTGTTGTAACTGCCTTGTAATATACCCTTCATATTTAATATTAATATTTACCTGCTCTGTTACTTCTTCTGGTAACCTAGTTCTTACACTATCAATAGGAAAAACTAGTTCATAACTTAGTTCAGGTCTTTTTATTAAATCTGCAAGGGTCGAAGCAGTCTTAAGTGTAGAACTTGAGTTTTTTTCTAAAAAGGATTGAACTTCGCTGTTTGCACCAATTATAGTTTTTTTAAGTCTTTCTATTTCAGATTCAATTTGTTCCTCTTTTTTGATTAACTTATTGTAACGTTCATCATCAATTAGACCAACTTTATGACCTATCTTTGTTAATCTTAGGTCTGCATTATCTTGACGAAGTAATAAACGGTATTCAGCTCTTGAAGTCATCATCCTATAAGGTTCACGGGTTTCTTTTGTTACAAGATCATCAATCAAAACTCCTATATAAGCTTCAGAACGATCCAAAACAACTTGTTCTTTACCAAGAAGTTTCAAACTTGCATTTATTCCTGCTATCAAACCTTGGGCTGCAGCCTCTTCATAGCCTGAACTACCATTCATTTGGCCCGCACTAAATAATCCATCAATATTCTTGAATTCTAAAGTAGCCTTTAACTGATTTGGATCTATTAAATCATATTCAATTGCATATCCATTACGTACAATATGAGCATTCTCAAGTCCTTGAACACTTCTATACATTTCAATCTGCGTATCTTCAGGCAAACTAGTTGATAAACCAGAGATATACATTTCATTAGTATAAGTTCCTTCTGGTTCTATAAAAACCTGATGCCTATCTCTATCAGGAAAACGATAAATCTTATCTTCAATAGAAGGGCAATATCTAGTTCCCGTTCCTTTTATATCACCAGAAAACATTGGAGATCTATATAAATTATTATTAATTATTTCATGAGTCTTTTCATTAGTATATGTTAGCCAACAAGAAACTTGTTCCTTACTAATTTCTTCTGAACTATTGGTAAAAGAGAAAGGTACTATCCTTTCATCTCCCTTTTGTTCTTCCATCTTGCTAAAGTCGATTGATCTTTTATCGATTCTTGCTGGTGTTCCAGTTTTAAAACGAAACATCTCTATTCCCATAGACTTAAGAGATTCTGATAAATAGGTGGCAGCTTGAAGGCCATTAGGTCCTGTGTGGTTACTTATATCTCCATAAATACATCTAGCATTCAAATAAGTCCCTGTACACAATATTACAGACTTGCAAGGGAAAATTCCACCAGAACTAGTTTTTATCCCCACTACCTTGCCATCTTCAATTAATATATCATTAACTTCAGCTTGTCTAATAAAAAGGTTTGGAGTATTCTCTAATATAGACCTCATGGTATGGGTATAATCTTCCTTATCTGCTTGAGCTCTAAGAGAATGTACTGCAGGACCCTTAGATTTATTTAACATTTTTGATTGTATATAGGTTTTATCAATAACTTTACCC
>CAZOSE010000114.1:0-6759 GCA_964582385.1 uncultured Lachnospiraceae bacterium | reverse complement strand
TTCAATTAGCAGGTGGCACCCCTGTAATTATCGAACTAGAAGAGAAAGACCAATTTAAATTAACTAGAGAGAAACTAGAAGCAGCAATAACAGACAAAACAAAAATTCTTGTTTTACCATTTCCTAATAATCCAACTGGAGCAATTATGGACCAGGAAGATTTAAGTCAAATTGTGGATCTTATTATAGATAATGATTTATTTGTTATAACTGATGAGATATATTCTGAACTTACATTTGGCAAGGACCATGCTACTATAGCATCGTTTCCGGGAATGAAAGAGAGGACCATATTAATTAATGGATTTTCAAAGTCATATGCAATGACAGGTTGGAGACTTGGATACACAGTAGGTCCTGAGCTAGTAATTGGGCAAATGACTAAAATACATCAATTTGCTATTATGTGTGCACCAACAACAAGTCAATATGCAGCAGTTGAAGCCCTAAGAAATGGTGATGATGATGTTGAGTTTATGCGAAATTCCTATGACCAAAGAAGAAAGTACATTGTAAACCGTCTTCGAAATATGGGATTAGATTGTTTCGAACCTGAAGGAGCCTTTTATGTGTTCCCATCCATTAAAAAGTATGGAATAACTTCTGATGAATTTGCAACAGAGCTAATCAAAGCAGAAAAGGTTGCAGTAGTACCAGGCACAGCCTTTGGAAGCTCTGGAGAGGGATTCTTAAGAATATCTTATGCTTACTCTATGGACAACCTTAAGGTTGCTCTTGAACGTATCGAACGTTTTGTAAGTACTTTGTAATCCTACGTAATTTCAAGGAGTATTGTTTATGAATATAATATTATTAGAACCAGAGATGCCAGCTAATACTGGAAACATAGGAAGAACATGTGTGGCAACTGGAACAAAACTACATTTGATTGAACCTTTAGGTTTTAGACTCACTGATAAGCATATTAAAAGATCAGGGCTTGACTATTGGGATAAGCTAGATGTTACTGTCTACATTAATTTTGAAGACTTTTTAGATCGTAATCCAGGAGCTAGGATTTATATGGCAACTACTAAGGCAAAGCATACCTATGCTGATGTTAAATACGAACCTGATTGTTTTATTATGTTTGGAAAAGAAAGTGCAGGAATTCCTGAAGATATCTTGATGGAACATGAAGAGACTTGTGTAAGAATCCCGATGATGGGAGATATGAGGTCATTAAATCTATCTAATTCTGTGTCAGTTATTTTGTATGAAGCTTTAAGGCAGAATAATTTTAACAATATGGAAACTCATGGTGAGCTACATAATCATAGTTGGAATGAAATAAAATAAAAATTATCATGGGGACATTTTGTTAAATTAAATGTCCCCATGATAATTTATTAATGCTATAAAAACCCTTCGGTTCGTTGTAGTGTGAAAATAAATTCAGAGCCTACTCCAGCTGTACTAATCACGTTAATGTTTTCATCGTGAGCAGTTATTATTTCCTTTACTATGGCAAGGCCAAGACCAGTTCCAGTTTTGTCTTTACCTCGTGAATGGTCGGTTTTAAAGAAACGATCCCATACTTTCTTTAGGTCATCTTTGGCAATACCTGTCCCACTATCTTTTATAGAGATTAGGACTTTATCTCCTCTTTCTATTGTTGTGATATGAATATCGGAGTTTATAGGGCTAAACTTTATTCCGTTATCAATTAAATTATATAGAACTTGTTGTACCTTGCTTTGGTCTGCATCGACGAAAGATTCCAAGGAGAATAGGGATAATTTCAAGGTAATTTTTTTCTCTTTACATATTCCTTCAAAGCTTTCAGCTGTCTTTTTAATTATTTGATTTATATCAAATGAACTTATATCTAATATAACTTGCTTGTTACTTAGGTTGTTTAATTCAAGCAGGCTAGTAGTTAGTTTTTCTAAACGCTCTGACTCAAACAAGATTATATTTAGATACTTATCTTTTAACTCATAGGGGATTGTCCCATCCTCCATGGCTTTTGCATATCCTTTAATTGAAGTTAAAGGGGAACGAAAGTCATGGGAAATATTTGCAATGAACTTTTTTTGATACTCATCTAGGTTACTAATTTCTTTTGCCATATAGGTTAGGGAATTAGCAAGATCTTTAAATTCATCCTGTCTTTTTAGAACGATTTTAAAGTCATAATTTGCATCTGCATATTCGGTAGCAGCCCTCATAATTTTACGTAAAGGAACAACAGTTACATAATAAAGATATATTAAGCATAAGGCTAAGATTAAGGCAAAAATTATTAGTGCGATATTTATTGTATCTACAAAAAAGATAGTCTCTTTATATACTTCACTTAAGGGGGAGTGGAGCACAACATATCCTCTAGTTTTAAAATTATTAACAACAGGAACTACAACACTTAGGGATGCCTCGGACAATATGCCTGGCATCACAGTGTTTTCCGAAAAGGTATAGTTTAAGAAATCAGGGAAGGCCTCTAGGACATTAATTGCTTGTCTCCTGTTAAGTGGAGCCCTAGTATCAGAAACTATATATCCTTCAGCATTTACAATCCATATTCTTGCATTAAGTATGCTGTCCATTAATTGCAATTGATAAATCATTTCTGTAAAGGTTGTTTCCTGATTATAATAACTGTCCATGTACTTTGTAGAGAGAGAAGCGGCTTCATCATACAAATCGGTCTTTTTTTCTTGTAATAATTTGTCTTGAATTCGGTTTACACCATATGTATTTAGTATTACAAACATCAACACTATGGACAAAACAAAACCGATTAGTAACTTAAACCACAGCTTATGTCGCATAATCCCTCACCACCTTCTGCTACCTTTTACTTTCGAACTTATATCCAATTCCCCAAACAGTAGATATACTCCACTGAGTGTGGTCATTTATTTTTTCTCTAAGTCTTTTAATATGCACATCTACAGTTCTAGTATCACCTATATACTCATAGCCCCAAATATGGTCCAATAGCTGTTCCCTGGTAAATACTTGATTGGGGTTAGAAGCTAGGAAATATAACAGTTCAAGTTCCTTTGGTGGCATTTCGACCTTATCCCCTTTATATGTTACGGAATAATTACTTTGGTTAACTATTAAGTCAGGATAGGTAACATAGTTTCCAACCTGATCTAGGTCCATATCCCTACTATTAGCATTGATTGTCTTTGGATTGAAGCGTCTTAGAACTGCCTTTACCCTTGCTACTAATTCCTTTGAATCAAAAGGTTTCATAATATAGTCATCTGCACCTAATTCTAATCCTAGAACTTTATCAAAGGTTTCCCCTTTTGCAGATAGCATAATAATAGGAACATTAGAGGTCTTTCTTATTTCACGACAAACTTCATAGCCATCAATTCCTGGTAACATTAAATCTAATAGAATTATGTTAGGCTCATAGTTTATAAAAGCTTCTATAGCACTTTCTCCATCGTGTACCATCTTTGTATCAAAGCATTCCTTGGTAAGATATAGAGAAATTAAATCTGCAATATTTTCATCATCATCTACTATAAGTATTCTTTGTTTTGTAGCCAATCTAGCACATCCTTCCTTCTACTTAAACTCTGCAATTGTCACTCCAGCATCTCCTTCGCCAAATTCACCAAGGCGATAAGATTTAATATATTTGGATCTTTTTAAATGGGAGTGAACCGCGTCTCTTAGGGCACCAGTTCCCTTGCCATGAATAATTCGAACCTCTTTTAAATGGGAAAGATAAGCATCATCTAGATATTTATCAAGTTCCAATAAAGCTTGTTCAACTCTGTTTCCTATTAGATTTATTTCGGGATTAATTGTTGATGCTTTTGAAACTTTTAGTTTTCCGGTTCTAACTTGGCTTGGTTTACCACTTTTATTAGATGGTTCTTTTTTCAATTCCAAATCACTAATGTTAACTTTTGAAGATAATATCCCCATCTGTACAAATAAATCACCTTTATCATTAGGTAAGGAAGTAACAATACCATTTAAACCTAAGCTTATAACGTAAACATCATCACCTAAACTAAAATCCTTAGCTTTATGTTTCTTAGTAGGTTTTCTTTCCTCTCCAATCTTACTTTTTGGAGTGACTCTAGAAAGCTTGTTTTGTAGTTCCTTTCTTTCCTTTTCCATTTCTTTGTTAAGTCCGCCACTTGAACTCCACTTGTTATATTTCTTCATTGTTTCATCAGCATAATCTTTAGCTTCTTGTAGTAGAGTTCTTGCCTCTTCTTTGGCGGAATCAATAATCCGCTTCTTGTTACTTTCGATTTCTTTGTTTTTTGATTCTAGATTAGACCGTAATCTTTTTATTTCCTTTTTGTGTTCTTTAATTTCCTCTTCAGACTTTTCTATAGCAATTCTTTTGTTTTCCAGATCTGCAAGAACATCTTCAAAGCTTTTATCTTCTGTATCTATTTTACCTTGGGCATTACCTATAATGTCATCTGGCAGCCCCAGTCTCTTTGAGATTGCAAAGGCATTACTCTTACCAGGAATACCAATGAGCAAACGATAAGTAGGCCTTAGGGTAGTAATGTCAAACTCACAAGCAGCATTACTTACTCCCGGTGTAGATAAGGCATAAACCTTTAGTTCACTGTAGTGGGTTGTTGCCAAAGTTCTTATCTGGGCGTTATGGCAATAATCAAGAATAGACATAGCAAGAGCAGCACCTTCTGTAGGATCGGTACCAGCACCTAACTCGTCAAACAGGACAAGGGACTTATAATCTGCAGTTTTTAAAATACTTACAATGTTAGTCATGTGGGATGAAAAGGTACTTAAACTTTGTTCAATACTTTGCTCATCTCCAATGTCAGCGTAAACCTCTTCAAATATTCCAAGTTTCGAACCTTGTAAGGCAGGAATATGAAGACCTGATTGACCCATCAAGGTAAAAAGTCCAACTGTCTTTAGGGATACAGTCTTACCACCAGTATTAGGCCCTGTAATAATAAGCATACTAAAATCTTCTCCAACTGAGATATCAATAGGAACTACTGACTTAGCTTCAATTAAAGGATGTCTAGCTTTTTTAATATCTATTATACGGTCATTGTTAAATTCAGGTTCAATGCCCTTCATTGACTTGGATAAATTAGCTTTGGCAAATATATAGTCAAGCTGAACTAAAGTCCTTAGATTATTAGCAATAGGCTCAGTGTAATCAGAAACCATATTACTAAGTTCAGCTAGAATTCTTTCTATTTCTTCTTGTTCTTTTAATGAAAGTTCTTTAATATCATTGTTTAGCTTAACTATGGCCATAGGTTCAATAAACACAGTAGAACCAGTAGAAGATTGATCATGAATCATTCCTGGCAAATTGGACCGATATTCTTGCTTTACAGGTAGACAGTACCTTCCACCACGCATTGTAACTAAATTATCCTGCAAAATATTTTTATTGCTAGCAGCAGTCATGATTTTGTTTAATTGCTCTTGAATCTTTCTATGGGCATTGCTTATACTTCTTCGTATATTTTTTAAAGCCGGACTTGCATCATCAGCGAAATCATTTTCTCCTACAATGCAGCGGTCAATCTCTTTTCTTATAAAAGATAAGGGCTCAAGAGAAGAAAAGTAATGGCTTAGAGAATCCTCTCCTATATCTTCTTCGTTTTCACCACTAATTCCATAAGATCTGATTTTTAGGGTGGATTCTAAGACAGAAGCAATGTGAAGAAGCTCGTTAGCACCAAGGGTAGAGCCTATTTCAAGGCGCTTTAGGGATGGCCTAACATCGTGAAGTCCATAAAAGCCACTACTACCTCTTCTATATACCCTACTTAGAGCGTCAGAAGTTTCTTGTTGCCATATTCTAATCTCATCTATATCATTACTGGGCCTAAGGCTTCTACATAAGTCTTTACCCATATTAGAACCTGCTAAACTGGCCATCATATCTATAATTTTATTATAATCTAATGTTTTTAATACCTTTTCGTTCATAAACCCTCCATGGAAAAACCGGTGATAATGTGATAAAATGTATTACGAGACAAATTACGTGTTAAAGAATACTATGATATTATTGTACCTTATAATATACAAAAGTAAAATAGGAAACTTGGGCAGTTTAAGCCTTTCCTTTGTTAACAAAACATTCATAGGCTGTTCATAACTGTATGATAGAATTATCCAACTAAATATTGCCCACAATTGGCTGACCTAAAGGAGAAAGAAGATGGCTATAGGTAATAATAATCATGATAATGGACAAAACAAACAAGAAAATGAAGAGAAAGAATTTAATTTTATAGAGGAAAAGGTAGTCTCCCATAAGAAAAAGAAAATTAAAAAAATTATATTTGCTGTTATATTGACTATTATTTTAGGTGCAATTTTTGGACTTACTGCAAGTGTGGTATTTTGCGTTACAGAAGAGCCATTATTTAACTTGTTTGGAAAGAACAAAAAGATAGTAGAGCTTACACCAGAGGATGAATATAATGATGAGTCAAAGAATCCTAGCCTTCCTGATGAAAGTCAAGGAATAGATGATAATGAGACAGAACCAGGACAAGAAGGAGAAAATGATGAAACAGATGAAACTACAAAAGAGCCAGGAACGGTAATTGTTAACAAAGAAATTAAAGCAAGTTCAGATGATCTTGCTAGTATATATTCTGATATTAGAAAGATAGCTGATCAATCGGGTAAGGCAATGGTACTAGTTACAAGTATTAAGAATGAACAAGATTGGTTCCAAAACGAGATTGAAATACCTGATGATACGACTGGTCTAATAGTTGGTAACAATTCTGTGGATTTATTAGTTTTGGTCAATTATGA
>CAZOSE010000113.1:0-6847 GCA_964582385.1 uncultured Lachnospiraceae bacterium | reverse complement strand
GTGTAGCTAGAGTATAGTAGAGAACATAGTTATTATAAAACAAAACAAGTAATAGCGTTATATAATGTTCAAAAAATATAAGAAATAATGGTATAGAATTATATCAATTCAAAATCTCATAATATATTAGGAGGAAAGAAATGAAAGATTATGAAATTATGGGGATAAAATTACCTTTCTTGGCAATTTTATTAGTGGTTTTATTAGCAGCTATTGGACTTGGCGTATTACCTGGCGGTATGATTGGTGCATTTGCATTTATGATGATAGTAGGTGCAATACTTAACCAAATTGGTAATGTTACTCCTATTATTAAGACCTTCTTTGGTGGTGGGCCAATTGTTGTAATATTTGGTTCTGCAGCATTAGTTTATTTTAAGGTGTTACCTGAAGGAGTTGTTGAAACTGTTGATACATTTATGAAGGGTGGGGGTTTCCTAGATTTCTACATCGCAGCTCTTATTACAGGTTCCCTTCTAGGTATGAGTAGAAAACTACTTATTAAAGCATCTGTTAGATACTTACCATGTATACTTGGTGGTGTTGTAGTAGCTCTTTTATTTGTAGGTATTGGAGGATTAGCTTTTGGTAACACAATAGGTGAATCTATTGCTTATATCGGTATCCCAATTATGGGTGGTGGAATGGGTGCTGGAGCAGTTCCTATTTCAGAAGTTTTCTCATCTGCACTTGGACTACCAACAGACGAAATTTTATCTAGACTTGTTCCTGCTGTAGCTTTAGGTAATGCAATGGCTATCGTAGCTGGTGGTTTTCTTGATAGACTAGGTCAAAAGTTCCCAAGTCTAACTGGTAATGGAAAGCTTATGGATGTTAGCGAAGGTGCTGATGATCTAGTAGTAGAAGAAGAGGAAGAAGTAGCATTAGGTTTAAAAGATTATGGTATTGGAATTGCAATTGCAACAGTATTCTTCATTTTTGGTAGAATCTTAGCATTTGGATTTAAAGAACTACTTAATCTTGATCTTCACTCTTATGCTTGGATGATACTTTCAGTAGCAATTGTTAAAGCGTTTGACCTTATGCCAAAGGCATATGAAAGAGCATGTCATGGTTGGTACCAATTTGTTGCATCAAACTGGACACCAGCACTTCTAATGGGTATAGGTATTTCTTATACAAACTTAGGTCAAGTTATTGAAGCGATATCAGTAGCATATGTAATATTGGTATTCTTAGTAATAGTAGGTGCTATAGTAGGTACTGCAGTTGTAGGAAAATGGGTTGGTTTCTATCCAATAGAAGCTGCTATTACAGCAGGTTTATGTATGGCTAACATGGGTGGAACAGGCGACGTTGCAGTATTAACAGCAGCAAAAAGAATGGAACTTATGCCATTTGCACAGATTTCATCAAGACTTGGTGGAGCATTTATAATATTCCTAGCTACAATACTAGTTCCATTAATTTAAAAATTATAAAAATAGTGTTCTAAATTATAATATAGATGAGCTTATACTTTAAAGTATAATTTAATAACACAGAAAACAATAGAATAGAAAAACATAATAATAGCTCGCATAGTTTGTGAGCTATTATTGTTAATTGAAAAGAAGAGGAGAAAAATTTATGCACGCTATAGAGAAAATACTTGCAAAAAATAGTGGAAAAGATCGAGTAAAAACAGGCGAAATAGTTACTGCAAAAGTTGATTTTGCTGAAATAAATGATTTGTATTTACAGACTGTTTATTCTTTTAGAGAAATGAATGGTGACAAAGTTTGGGATAAAGATAGGGTGGCATTTGTATTTGATCACTATGCACCTGCACCAACAATTAAAACTGCTCAGATCCATAAGGAAATGAGAGAATTTGCACAAGAGAATGAGTTAACATATCACTTTGATATAAATGCTGGTGTTTGTCACCAAGTAATGCCTGAGGCAGGACTTATATATCCAGGCTCAATAATTGTTGCAACTGATTCCCATACAACGACTCACGGTGCCTTTGGTGCTTTGGGTACTGGTGTTGGAGCTACAGATATGGCTACCATTCTTATTTCTGGTGAACTGTGGTTTAGAGTTCCTGAAATAATTGAAATACGACTAGACGGTACTCCAGGAGAAGGAGTATCTCCTAAAGACGTAGTATTATTCTTAATGGGACAAATAAAGGCTGATGGTGCAGTTTATAAAGCAATCGACTTTACAGGAAGCTATGTTGAACAATTAGGTGTAGCAGGTCGTATGACTATCTGTAATATGGCGGTTGAAATGGGTGCAAAGACAGCATACATGCAACCAAACCAAGAGGTGTTAGACTATGTAAATGAAAGAGCAGTTAGACCTTTTGAAGTTGTACATACAGATGACGATTTTGAGTATGCTAATAGATATCAATTTGACATTACAGACTTAACTCCTCAAGTAGCAGCACCTCACAGTGTTGATAATATTTATCCAATTGAGGAAGTGGAAAGAGTTAAAATTGATCAAGGTTTTGTTGGTACTTGTACTGGTGGTAGACTTGAAGATATTAAAGCTGCTGCAGACATCTTAAGAGGTAAAAAGATAGCAGATCATGTAAGACTTATAGTTATTCCAGCCTCAACTGAGGTAATGATGAAATCCATGGAAAAGGGATATTTCCAAGACTTAATTAATGCAGGAGCAACAATCTCAACACCAGGATGTGGACCTTGCCTAAGTGCCCATGAGGGAGTATTAGCACCTGAAGAAGTATGTGTAACAGCTTCCAACCGTAATTTCCCTGGACGTATGGGAAGTAACGAAGCCGAAATATACCTTGCATCCCCAGCAACCGTTGCAGCTAGTGCATTAACAGGATATTTGACAAATCCAACATCATTATAGGAGGTTAAGATGGAAACAATTAGAAGAGGTAAAGTAATAGTATTAGGTAATAATATAGATACAGATCAAATTTATCCAGGAAGATTCCTAGAATTAGTTGACCCTAAAGAGATAGGAGAGCGCTGTCTTTCTGGTGTAGATGAAAACATAGCACCAAACTTTGTACAAGGAGATATCGTAATAGCAGGCACAAACTTTGGTTGTGGCTCAAGTAGGGAACATGCACCTATATCACTACTTAATATGGGAGCAAGTGTAGTATTAGCAGACTCATTTGCCAGAATATTCTTTAGAAACTCCATTAACCTAGGCCTACCTTTAATAGTATGCGAAGGAATAAGCAGTGAACTAAAAGATGGAGACGAGATCGAAGTAGATATCGAAGAAGGAACAGTTACAATCGTAAATACAGGAAAAGTTCTCCAAGGAGAAAAAATAGGCGAATATGCCATGAACATCCTTGAAGCCGGCGGAATAAAACCCCTATTTAGAGACAGATAGATTGAAGGGTCAAAAGTCCAATCTAGTGTGTCTAATGATATAAAAAGAATAGATTCACACAAACACCTATATAGATCTGAGTAACAAATCGCGAAACTCAAGAAAACCTAATCGTTTTTATAATGATATACAAAGCTTTTCATGCAAGTCGCTTGCCTTGCACGCCTGTAGCGAAAAATTTGTATATCTAAATCTTTACAAAAGATTATAAAAACTTAAAAACCAAATAGAGTTTCGCCATATAACCCGAAAAGGAAGGTGAAAAATGAAAGTTAACAAGAAAGCAGTAGCAGGTACATTAGAGTCAAGTGATGTATTTGTACAAGTAGAACCAAACGACAAGGGCATAGAAATCGAACTTGAATCAGTTGTACTTAATCAATTTGGAGAAGAAATTGAAAACACTGTAAGAGATGTCCTTGGTGAATTCAAGATTGACAATGTTAAAGTTCAAATAAAAGACAGGGGAGCTGTTGAATGTGCAATACGTGCACGTGTAGAAACCGCTTTAATAAGGGCAGAAGGGATGGATGACTAAATGAAAAGAAGTATGTTGTTTATGCCTGGTAATAATGCAGGTATGTTGTTAAATGCGGATGTACTTGGTGCTGATCTTATAATACTTGATTTAGAAGATGCAGTTTCTCCAAGTGAAAAGGATTCAGCTAGAATTCTTGTAAGAAATGCTCTAAAATATCTAAACTATCAAAACTCCCAAGTTGTTATTAGGATTAACTCCTTAGATACTGATTTCTGGAAAAAGGATTTGGACGAAATTATTCCCTTTAGACCGAGTTTTATAATGCCTCCTAAGATAAGTTGTGCAAAAGATGTTGAAGTAATCGAGGTTTATATGGAAGAAGTAGAAAAAAGACATAATATTAGTGAAATAACTCCAATCATGCCTCTTATTGAAACTGCGCTAGGTGTAGAAAACGCCTATGAAATTGCAAGTGTTTCAGATAGGGTTACTGGAATTTTCCTAGGTGCAGAAGACTTAACTGCAGATTTAAGATGTGAGCGAACTAAAGAAGGTAAAGAAATTCTTTATGCTAGAGGAAGAATGGTAATGGCAGCAAGAGCGGCAAATGTTGATGTTTATGACACTCCATTTACTGATGTTGAAGATGAAGAAGGACTAAGAGAAGACTCTCATTTTGCTAAAGGACTTGGATTCACAGGAAAAGCAGCCATATCACCAAGACATGTTATGAGTATTAATGAAATATTTAGCCCAACTATAGAGGAAATAGAGTATGCAAGAGAAGTAATGGATACTATTAAAGAGGCCGAAGAACAAGGCAAAGGTGCTGTTTCACTACGTGGAAAGATGATTGATGCTCCTATAGTTGAAAGAGCAAGGCAAACACTTAAAATGGCTGAAGCTATGGGAGGTGGCATGTAATGAGTAAGATTGTTAATTCTTTAGAAGAAGTTATAAAGTTAGCGGGATTAGAAGATGGAATGAGGGTTTCTTTTCATCATCACTTAAGAAATGGTGACCATGTTATTAATATGGTAATGGATGAAATTGCAAGATCAGGACATAAAGATATGACAGTAAGTGCAAGCTCTGTTTTTGATGTTCACCTTCCTCTTATTGAACATATCAAGAATAAGGTAGTAACAGGCTTAGAAATTAGCTACATGAGTGGTGGAGTAGGTAGAGAAATCTCTAAGGGTGTAATGGACAAGCCAGTAGAATTTAGAAGTCATGGCGGACGTCCAAGTGATATACAAACAGGAAAAACACCAATAGATGTGGCCTTTATTGCTGCACCAACATCAGATAAGATGGGTAATTGTACAGGTAAATACGGAAAATCGGCCTGTGGCTCTCTAGGCTATGCCTATGCAGATGCAATGTATGCAGATAAAGTTGTTGTGGTTACAGATAATTTGGTAGAATACCCTCTTTATGAATTTTCAATCCCAGAAATATATGTTGACTATGTTGTGGTTGTAGATAAGATTGGAGATCCAGCAGGTATAGTATCAGGAACTACTCAAATTACTAAAGACCCAGTTGGCTTAATGATTGCTTCTTACGCAACAAAAGTAATAGAACATTCAGGACTTTTAAAAGACGGTTTTTCTTTCCAAACAGGTGCAGGTGGTGCATCCCTTGCAGTAGCAAAATATTTAAAAGAACTAATGCTAAAGGAAAACATCAAAGGAAGCTTTGGTATGGGTGGTATTACCGGGTATCTTGTTGATATGTTAGAAGAAGGGTGTTTTGAATCCCTTGTTGACGTACAATGTTTTGATTTAGAAGCTGTTGAGTCCATAAGGACTAATCCAAGACATAGGGAAGTTACAGCAACTCATTATGCAAGTCCAACAGCCAAAAGTGCATTAATTAACAATCTAGATGTTGTAATCTTAGGTGGAACAGAAATAGATACTGACTTTAATGTTAACGTTAATACAGACTCTAACGGATATATTATTGGAGGTTCGGGTGGACATTCAGACACAGCTGCAGGCGCTAAGTTAACAATGATAGTAGCTCCTCTTACAAGGGCTAGATTATCAATTGTAGTTGATAGGGTTACTACTATTACAACACCAGGAGAGACTGTGGATGTACTAGTAACTCAAAGAGGGATTGCAGTAAATCCTAATAAGCCTGAATTAAGGGACAAACTAAAAGCAGCAGGACTTCCTATTGTTGATATCCACGACCTTAAGAGGATGGCAGAAGAAATCACTGGTGTTCCAAAGAAGATTGAACTAGGTGACAAGGTTGTTGCTAATGTTATTTATAGAGATGGTACAATTATAGATACAATAAAAGCTGTTAAGGAATAGGAATAATGTTATCCTTGGATAATTATAGAAGAACAAAGGAAAGTAACATAATGTAAAGATATTTAACTATAGAAAAAGGTGATTATATGGCTTATGGAATGTTCTACGAAGAAACTGCTTATCCAATGAAGGGCAGAAAATTAGAAAAACTTAAAAAATTCTTGGAGACACAAGACTTGACCTATGATGAGGGAATTGAATTTACAGTTAATTTGACTGATAATAAAGGCAATATAGCTGCAACAGGTTCTATAGAAGGAAATGTCCTAAAGTGTATTGCTGTATCATGTACCTATCAGGGAGAGGGTTTGGCTGCAAAAATCTTAACAAGATTAATTTCTCAGGGATTAGAAAATAACCATGATCACCTTTTTATCTTTACTACGCCGGATAATATTAATATATTTACTGATTTGTCTTTTTATCTGGTAGCTCAAACGGCTGATACAGCTTTGCTGGAGAATAAAAGAGATGGGATTTCAAAGTTTGTTGATTCCCTGAAGTTTACTTCTTATCCTGATTCAGATAATATAGGGTCTATTATTCTAAATTGTAATCCATTTACAAAGGGACATTTATATTTGATCGAGACAGCTGCTAAAGAGTGTGACTTGTTAAATTTATTTGTAGTATCTGAAGATAAAAGTATATTTCCTGCTAAGGTAAGATATGAGTTAGTAAGGGAGGGAGTAGAACA
>CAZOSE010000112.1:0-6848 GCA_964582385.1 uncultured Lachnospiraceae bacterium | reverse complement strand
CTACCCATCCCTGCTTATAAAATCAGGGATGGGTTATTTACGTATATAATATATGTGGGGTGATAGGATGAGTAAAATTGTGAAAATCATTATTTTAATGGTTGCTATAAGTATTATGTACTATTCAGGATATAAACTATTTGGTATATATGTTGAATATAAAGCTGGAAATGACTTATATGATGACTTTGCGGACCAGTTTGTAAATATAAAAAATAATATAGAAAATATAAGTAATAACAAGTTAGAAGCAAATGAAGAAGGCTCTTCCAACTTTTTAGCTGGACCAGGTTCTAATGATGAAGATATAATCGCAGAATATATTGATATTAATATTGATTTTGAAGCTTTATTAGGGATTAACCAAGAGATACTAGGTTGGATTTATAGTGCAAATACTCCTATGAATTACCCAGTGGTTCAAAGTGATGACAATGATTACTATCTTCGTAGAATGATAGATGGAACATATAACACAGCAGGAAGTATTTTCATGGATTATAGGAATAATAAAGACTTAAGTGACTTAAACACAATTATATATGGCCATAATATGAAAAACAATTCTATGTTTGGAACCTTGGATCAATATAAAAGCCAAAAATACTATGAAGAACATTCAATAATGTACTTAATAACTCCACATCAAACTTACAAACTAGAATTAATCGCTGGATTAGTCGTAAATAATACATCTGAAGTTTATGATATTCCTCAAGATACAGAGTCATTACAAACCCTGTACGATTATGCAGTAAAAAATTCAACCTTTAGGGCAGATTCATTATTAGAAGAGGGAGATAGGTTAATAACTTTATCAACTTGTTCATATGAAAATGATATTGCAAGGTATGTGATAATGGCAAAAATTATGTAAAACTGTGCTGTCTTATATTGGCTCTACTATAATTACATTGAAGGAAAAACTCTAATATCACTTCTATTGTCGAAAGTGGTCTATATACAACGACCGAATGATATTTACAAAAGTCCCCATCTTTATTATAATAAACAGGAAAATGACTAGTGAACCAATAGGCAATATGTTACCTAAAAAGGTCTTTCCTAAAGGGGGAAAATATGAGTAAAGGGGATGTATTACTAAAAGATAAAAACTCATTTCACCAATTAAACAAGTTCCCAAATGCTATACCGGTTGGGAATATAATTTATCAATATAAAGAGGGAACTCTATCAGTTATATATTTTAATGAAATGATGAGGGAGATTATAGGATGCTCACATGATGAGTGTAATACTATGTTAGAAGAAAATCCTTGGGGATTTATCTGTAATGAAGATATGGAAGACTTCCATCAACTCTTTGAGGACTTAATAACACATGAGAAACAGCTTAACTACAAGTGTAGGCTTAGAGGTAAAAACGATACAAGGAATATAAACCTATCAGCAAAGATTGTAGAAAAAGATGGAAAAGGTATCATAGTAAACTGTGTTATTGTTTATTCTGATCGTATCTTAGAGCATTTGAAAGTAGGGGTTAATAACAGAAGCTTCAATATTGATTATAAAGAAATAGAATCTCTACCACCTTGGCAAATCGATCAAGTAACAGGAGTTTACAGCCGTGATGCATTTAAGGAAGTAAGTATCAATAACTTTAATAAGATAAATGATATATTGGGTTATTCATATGGAGACAAGCTTCTAAAGAGTATTGCGGAAAATATTCGCCTTTCCATAGATGATAAGGGTATAATTGGCCGCCTTAGTGGAACTAAGTTCCTAATATATCTGTACAATAATCAGGATATGACAGTGATAAAGGATAAACTTGAACTAATAAAGGACTTAGTTAAGAAAGAAGTAGAAGGTTCGGTGGAATTTTCTATCCATATGGGACTATCACAATATATAAAAGATGGCAATACTTATAATGAATTATATAAAAAGGCCAACACAGCCTTATATAAAGCAAGAGAACTAGGTAAGAACGGATATGTATTCTACTCACAAGCGTTAGAAAAAACCAACTCTAATAGAATTCAAGGTAAGAAGAAAGTTATTTCTAAAGAAAGAAAGGTAGAGATGAGAACATTTGGATACTTTGATGTGTTTGTAGATGGGAAGGCTATATTAATCTTCAATGCAAAGGCAAAAGAACTTCTAGCTCTTTTGGTTCACCGAAGGGGAGGGTTTGTAACTCCTGGTGAAATAATAGCTCATTTGTGGGAAGATGAGGATGCCAACCAACTTACAATGGCTCGTTGCCGCAAGACATTCAAGTTACTTAGGGATACCCTAAAGGAATATGGAGTAGAATATATTCTAGAATCCAATAAAGGAGCAAGACGTGTAATAACAGAAAAGGTAAACTGTGATTTATATTGTTATTTATCAGGTGATAATAAGCCAGATGATTTCTTTAAAAGTTTATATATGCTTAACTATAGCTGGGGTGAACTATATATGTCAGAATTACAGGAACAGGCTGAAAGGTTAAAAAGCTTGGCCAAGTAGGGTGGTTTATGTATGGGATGACATAAAATAAATGTAAGAGTATTTTAATATAAGAATAAAATTAAGAATAAGACCGAGATATTTAGACTTACTGCATAAATATGTAGATTAGTTTAAGTCACTCGGTCTATTTTTATATAGTTGTTTACAAATTATTTAAAACTATTAGAATAATGAGACGTAAATGGTACTCATATGAGACGGATACAGAACGAGGGATTAGTATAATGTAAATAATAGGATATAAAACTATAGTGTAAAAAGTTAGGGGGTTAGGGTATAAAATTTGCTTTTAGGGAATAATATTAACAGGAATATTTTATAAGATCTATAAATAAAAAAAGACTTGTTCATGAGGTGGACTTTTTATAATAATTTTTAGGGTTTTGGTTTTCTCGGTAGTTCTATTAAATGTATTAATGGTTATAAAAATAGCAGTAAAATAAACGTGAGGTGATTAATATGGATAAAATACGCAAGCCTATACAAAAAAGGTCTATTGAAACAAAGGATAAAATAGCACAATCGGGCTTCAAACTGTTCTGCAAAAAAGGCTATCATAAAACAAATAAGTCAAAAATAGCAATGATAAGTTGTATATTAATTACTATATTATTGTTTAACTCATTTCTATCAAGCTTTAGCTATGTAAGAGCAAGTGAAGCTGATATATCTGGTCCAACAGATGTAAATGAAGATGCCCAATTTTTACACAAGCATGAAGATATGGATTCGAGTGTCTTAATTGATTCTCAGAATGAAATTAAAGAAAATACTTCAACAAGTGAGTTGGAAATAATTGATGATGATACCAAAGTAGTGGAAATTAGCTCTATAGAAGTACATTACACAGATGAAACCCCTGTCAATTCGGAAAAGATTGGCCTTAATACAAATGATGATAACAATGTTCAAATGGAAGAGAATAACTTTTCGATAGATAATATGACTACTTTAAATGAAACTGTAGAGATAAAAGAAGAACCAGAGTTATCTATTGGTGATGACTTAAACAACTTAATGAAAGTTCAGCAACTTCTGACTAAAGAAGAGGGAAAAAATACTTTTACCATTAAAAATGATGATATGAAAGTACTAAGTGTGAAGAAAGTATGGTCAGGCGATGAGGATGCTCTTGGCTTACGCCCAGATCAGATTGAAGTGGGTGTAACTGGTCCTAGTGAATATTATAAAACAATCATATTAGATAGTGCCAATGACTGGTCACATAAATGGAGTAGTGCTGGCTTAAAGCCAGGTACCTATACTATAGAAGAAATTGTTCCTCAACATTATGAAGTGTCATATTCGTATGAGAAATATAATCTTGGTGTAAAGGAAGATAAAGAAGAAAAAATAACCAATGGAGAAACCTGGAGTTTTTCTGATCCAGAATTAAATTATCCTAATTATATAGTAGTCAATAAAGGCAATAACTTTGCCGTTTGGACTCGGATGGAGCTAGAAGATAATGAAGCTTTCTTGAAAGAGTTAACAGAAAGAAAACTTCCTGCAAATTTTAACAATATGAATATGAAAAACACCATATTTATTTACGGTGAAGTCGATCTTGATAGTGAAGTCAATCTGTATGGTGAAGGCTCTAATCCAGGTTTAGGGGTAAGTATTACACTAGATGGAGATTCGGATGGAACTATTACATTTAAAGAACCAAATTATTGGTCACTTTTAATACATGGTCAGGCATTAAGCGAAGAGCAAATAATTCTAACGAATACTTTATTACCACCCACCCTTGATATCAAAGGAAGCAAAATATGGGTAGATAATGAAGACAAAGCCGGAGATAGACCAGAATCAATTAATATCACATTAAAAGGTCAAGTTGAGAATAAGATTGTCTATGAAGATAAGAAAACAGTTAAAGCTGATGAAGATTGGTCTTATAAGTGGGAAAACCTGCCTAAGTTTCACAGTAATGATAAGGAAATTAATTATAGTATTCATGAAGAAGATGTTCCCAAATATATAACTAACCTAGAAGGTTACGACCTAATAAACACTTATATTCCTGATATACCAGTGGCAATAACTAAAGTAGTAACAGGCAACTTTGGGGAGAAAGTATGGAACTTTGATTTTACAGTAACCATAAATAATGATGATGCTACATCTTTCAACCTATCACATGATAACCCCACCTATGATCTAAGAGGGGTTAGGCCTGGTGACATATTAAAATTAACAGAGGATGCTAAAGGTTATGAGGCAAGTGTAAAAGTTAATGATATGACACTTATTCCCAACACAGATGGTTCCTATACTATTGATAGCAAAGATCTTGATAGTCTATCAATTATGGTTACAAATAATTATGACGTTATTATTAACACAGGAATTTTCATGGATATATTACCATATGCTCTAATCTTAGCTTTTGCAATAGTTGCATTATTATCAGTATTTGTCAGAAAAAACAAATTGCAAAATTTATAATGTAAGGAGGCTAATATGATGTATAAAAATGCAGCTAAGGGAGTTTCAGAGTATAAGGTTTATAAAAAATATATTGGTAATAGTAAGGGGTCCAAAATAGACAAAAGCAATATTTACACAGTCCCAAACAACATAGCATCCGAGTCTTGTAAAAAAGAAATTGAAGAAAGTTATTCGGCAAACCAAGAACTCAATCTAGAACAAAAAAGAATTGCCCAGTGGCTAGAAAAACTTAAATTTCGTAAACAAGTAGTAGGAGGCATAAATGAGTATGATGTTTGGAAGAAAATGATTGAGCTAAATGCAATGTACGAACAAGCCCTAAAAGCTGAACGTATGCGATGTGACATAATAATTGATCATTATAAAAATCTTATATCCACAAAGGAGGTTGATCAAGAAAGAGAGGATTCAATATGATACAGTCCCAAGAAACCAAGGATATTTCAGAAATATTAAAGAGAAGAAGAAATATAATAGCCGTAAAAAATGGGTTTTTACAGTTACTTCTAAGATTAATATTTATAATAACTGTAACCTATTTAATATTTACACAAGTCTTTTTAATTACCATAGTAAAAGGTAATGGTATGTTTCCTGCTTTAAAAGATGGAGACTTAGCTATTGTTTTCAGGTTACATCAGAAATATTCAAAACAAGATGTTGTATCTTACAAAGTAAATGATAATAGATACATGGGGCGTATTATAGCTAGAGAAGGCGATATAGTAAAAATGGATGATGGTGGCACATTATTCGTTAATGGAACACCACAAAGTGGAGAAATACTATATCCAACATATGCAAAAGATGGAATCAGTTATCCCTATACAATACTAGAAGATTCTGTATTTATATTTGGGGATTATAGAACACAAACAGAGGATAGCAGAGATTTTGGATCAATGTCAATGGATGATGTAGAGGGTAAGGTTATAACTATACTTCGTAGGCGGGGTTTATAAATTAAAGTGGATAGCCATTTAGATATGGATAAATATGCAAATACAGTATGTGGGAATGAGTTATGCATACAATGCCTATTCTAAATGTATAGTAGCAAGAATATTTTTATAGCGTATTTACTAAATTACAAAATAGCATGTAGGCAAATATAAAACGATATAATAAATTTGGAGGTAAAAGAAATGAAAAATTTAAAAAAATTTTTAGCACTTATACTAGCATTAACATTTGTATTAGGAATGACAATTGTTGTATCTGCAGATGAAACAACATATACAGGTGATGAAAGTATTGTTTTTGAAAAAGATACCAGTGAGGTATCAACCAATACGTTTTGGATTAAGAAACTTGCAGTAAAAAAGACAGTAGTAGGAGACTTAAGAATAGATAATGAAAAATTTGAAATTGAATTGTTAAAAAAGGGCTTATGTGGTAATGAATATGTACCTACGGGTACAACAATTTCTATAGGAGCTAATGAGACCAAAAATTTCGAGATTAGCCATTTTGCTAGTTATAGAGTAAGAGAGAACTTAACCCCAGACCAAAAGGCTTATTATAAAACGAATATAGAGCATGTAAATGCTAATAAGTATGCTGAAGTAACAAACACTCAAAGAGGATATAATGATGCAGACCCAGTTAGAATCAATAAGAGCCTAGTAATAAACAATCCAGGTACTGTAAAGCCAGCAGAAACTTTTAACTTTGCTATTGGTGAAGGTTCAGGTAAAAGAGATAAGAAAGATATAGCCGCTCCAAAATTTGATCCTAATACTTTCACAATTACTATAGATCAAGATGGTAAAACTGGTTATGCAGATATTGAATTACCTAAATTTGATAAAGTTGGAGTATATACTTATCCTATTAATGAGATGGCAGGTAATACAGCAGGCATGAATTATGACGAAAATATCTATAACTTAGTAGTTACAGTGATT
>CAZOSE010000111.1:5492-6933 GCA_964582385.1 uncultured Lachnospiraceae bacterium | reverse complement strand
TGAAAGGCTCCTGCCATGAAAGGATTATCGTCTGGAGCATTACAAAAAACAACAAACTTGGCACAACCAATTGAGTCTTCATCTTTAGTAAGCTCGGCAGTTTCTAAAATAACTTGACCAATTAATTTAACTGCATCCATATCAATGCCTGTCTTAGTTGACCCAACATTAACACTAGAGCAAACTCGTTCAGTTGTTGATAAGGCTTTTGGTATAGATTTAATTAAATTAAGATCTGCACTAGTCATTCCCTTTGACACTAAGGCGCTATATCCACCAACAAAATTAACACCTACTTCTTTTGCTGCTTTGTCAATTGTTTGAGCTAAGATTACAAAATCATCAGGTGTTTTACATGCAGATGCACCTATAATTGAAATAGGAGTTAGAGAGATTCTTTTGTTAACAATAGGAATCCCATATTTTCTCTCTATTGCAGCTCCTGTAGCAACCAAATCCTTGGCCACTTTAGTTATTTTCTTGTAAATATTATCACTAAGTTCCTCTAAATTATTACTTATACAGTCAAGCAAGCTAATACCTAGAGTAATCGTCCTAACATCAAGATTTTCTTGCTCAATCATCCGATTAGTTTGTTCAACTTCATTTAAATTAATCATCCAATTACTCCTTATAGTCTATGCATTTTATTAAAAATATCTTCATGCTGTGCTTTTATAGAAACACCTATTTCTATACCCACCCTATCTAAATCACTTACAACTTCATCAAGTGACCTACAAGAATTGGTGGTATCTACAATCATCATCATATTAAAGTAACCATTAACTATTGTTTGCGAGATATCAAGAATATTAACATTACATTCTGCTAGATATGCACATACTTTAGCAATAATACCTACTCTATCCTTGCCTATAACTGTAATAATCGTTTTGTTCATTGTTCATTTTACCTTTCATATATAATTAATTTAATACTTATAACTTTTAATTATTAAAACTCAATATTATGTAGTACATAAAACTTCACTATGTACATCCCTTTTTGCTACACTTAGCATTGATTTGATGTTTTTATTGCTTGTCGATTTACCAAGCTCTAATTTTACAGTTTCGTAAGCTAAATCTTCAAAGTTGTTGTCTTTGCTTAAATGAACTAAGGATATATGTTGTAACTTATCATGAAACAATCTAGATATTAAGTTGGCTGAGGATTCATTAGATAAATGTCCTTTTCGCCCGCTTATTCTTTGTTTTAAATAATAAGGATATGCACCAACCATTAACATATTTTCATCATGATTAGCTTCTAAAAACAAAATATTAGATGACTCTAGCTTTGATACAGTATAATCTGTAAATTCACCTAAGTCAGTTGCTAGCCCTATCTTCTTCCCATCTGACTTAAATGTATAACATACTGGATTAACAGCATCATGGGAAATAGAGAAGGGTTCAATCTTTATATCATTTATTGT
>CAZOSE010000111.1:0-5482 GCA_964582385.1 uncultured Lachnospiraceae bacterium | reverse complement strand
CAACTAGTTGCTGGTTTGATAAGTGAGCATATTTGGGTTTTGCAAGTATTGCGCTAAGGGTTTCTTTTGTTCCATATACAGGTATGTTGTACCTTTTTGACATGGTTGCTACACCATTTATGTGGTCGGTGTGTTCATGGGTAATTAATATCCCATCAATTTTCGATGGGTCTATATCAATACCTTTTAATCCATTTTCCATTCTTTTGCAGCTTATACCTGCATCTACTAAAAGATTCGTGTTTCTATTGCCTATGTAGCTGCAGTTTCCACTGCTGCCACTAGCAAGGCTACATATTTCCATATAATATCCTTCCTGTATCTAATAACAATTTTAAAGGTTTTAATTTGGCATTTTTTATTCTTATAGTTTAACAAATTGTTTTACACTAATTAGCTTATGCCTATCCTAGTATCTTCCTAATTTGATCAATTATCTGTTCTTTATCATTTACATTTATTATAACATTAGTGGAATACTCTTTGTACTCCTTGTCACTTAGCTGTTTATCCATAATAGCCTTAATCTTTTCATCTGTGTAATTTCTTGAACTTTTCAGCCTAGATATTCTTACATCCTCTGGAGTATAAATATACCAAATCATATCACATACATCATTAAGATTAGCCTCTATAGGCAGGGCTGTTTCAATACAGACATATTTATAATTTTCACTAGCCTTTTCCTTTATTATCCTTTCTACTTCAGAGGTAACATAGGGGTGGGTAAGGGAGTTTAGCTTCAGTAGTTCATCCTTGTCCTTATATACGATTAATCCTAATGCCTTACGATTAATATTACCATTTTCATCTAAAACTGATTCTCCAAAGTTCTTAACTACTAACTTATAGGATACACCATCCTTCTCCATTAGCCTATGGGCTATCATATCTGTATCAATTATATAAGCACCAAAGTTTACTTCTAGGAGTTTGGAAATTGTGGATTTGCCACTACCTACCCCGCCAGTTATTCCTATTACTTTTAACTCTTCCATCTAACTAACCTACCTCATACCAGTCTGTTCCGGTACTAAATTCTACTTCAAGTGGAACCAAAAGCTGGGCTGCATTCTTCATTTGGCTAACTAATATTTCCTTAACTTCTTCTATTTCTTCATTCTTTGCCTCAATTAGTAACTCGTCATGAACTTGTAAAACAATTCTTGAACTTAAGTTTCTAGTTTTCAATTCTTCATTTACACTGTTCATAGCTATTTTAATTATATCTGCGGCAGTTCCTTGAATTGGCGAATTCATTGCAATTCTCTCACCAAAGCTTCTTTGCATGAAATTTGATGATTTTAACTCTGGAATTGGTCTTCTTCTACCAAATATAGTTGTTACAAAACCTTCTTCCTTACCTTGTTCAACTAATTCATCGAGAAATTCTTTGATTTTAGGGTAAGTTTTAAAATATTGGTCTATATATGCTTCTGCTTCTTTTCGTGAAACATTTAAATCCTGGCCTAAACCAAAGGAGCTAATTCCATAAACGATACCAAAGTTAACTGCCTTTGCATTACTTCTTTGTAAAGGAGTTACTTCATCAAATGGAGTGTGAAATACTTTTGAAGCAGTAATTCTATGAATATCATCATCTTGTTTATAAGCCTGAATAAGATTTTCATCTCCTGACATATGTGCAAGTACACGTAGCTCGATTTGGGAGTAATCCGCATCAAGAAAAACGAAACCTTCTTCTGGTGTAAATACTTTTCTTATTTCCCTGCCTAGTTCCATTCTAATTGGAATGTTTTGAAGGTTGGGATCTGTGCTACTTATCCTACCTGTTGCAGCTATTGTTTGGTGAAACTGGCCATGGATTCGTCCATCTTCTCCTATATAGGAAGCTAAACCATCTGCATAGGTAGACTTTAGTTTTGCTAATTGTCTATATTCTAAAACCATGTTAATTATTGGGTGGTGGCCTACTAACTTATCTAAAACATCAGCTGCAGTTGAATAGCCTGTTTTTGTTTTTTTGGCAAATGGTAAGTTCAACTTTTCAAATAATATTAAACCTAATTGTTTTGGTGAATTAATATTAAACTCTTCACCTGATAGGTCATAAATTTCTTTTTCAAGTTCCTTTAGCCTAATAGCTAACTTATTAGAGTACTCACCTAGAGCCTCTTTGTCGGCTTTTATCCCCCACTTTTCCATATCAAACAAGGTGTAGATAAGCGGCATTTCTATATTAATAAACAAATCATACATGTTGGAATCTTTTAATTCTTTGCAAATAACATCATATGCTTCATAAGAAACGTAACTTTCATATGATGCATAAAGTAGGAAGTCATCAGGCTTTTCAGTGACTGCTTCTTTTAATGACATTTTACCAAAGAGTTCTTTTTCTGATTTAATTGTCATATTCAAATAATCTCTAGCTAAATCATCAAACAAATAGGTTGACTTGGCTGGATTTAACAAATATGCTCCTAATCCTAGGTCATATACTTTCTTGTCTTTGCTAGACTTTATTACTTCTAATTGGTCCTTTAAATCTATTGTACTAATTGTAAAGTCATCATTAATCAATTTTGCAACTTGATTGCTTATATATTCTAGGGATATTTCTTCGTTTATCTTGATAAAATAGACTTCTTTTTTGGAAAATGTAATTGAAAGTCCTAAACATAGCTCTCCATCATAAATCAGGTTAAGTCCTACTAATTTATTGTTTTCTTTGGAACTTTCCTTAGATTGAAGCTTGTCTTCTATTATTGTTTTTACTTCCTCTTTATTACTAAGGTATTTAAAGTTATCTTCTATTTTTTCGTAAGAATTAGCATCTATATCAAAACGACTTAGAAAATTGTTAAATTCAAGGTTTTTGAATATTACAAATACGTCTTCATTATATAAATTACCAATTTTGGCATTTTCGATATTATAGTCTAGCTCACAATCTGTTACAATTGTAGCTAATTCCTTGCTCTTTAGAGCTATATCATAATTAGCCAAAAGAGATTCCTTTGCTCTTTTTGGTTTTACTTTCTCAATATGAGCGTGGGCATTTTCTATTGAGCCATATTCTACTATTAGTTTTGTAGCAGTTTTCTCGCCGATTCCAGGCACACCAGGAATATTATCGGAAGGATCTCCCATGAGACCTTTTACATCAATAAATTCTTTTGGTGTTACTTGGTACCTTTCCTTTACATCATCAGCATAATAATCCTCTATTTCCGTCCCTGTTCTTTTAGTTTTTGGAATACGGATTTTGGTTTTGTCTGTCGCTAGTTGAAGTAAATCACGATCTCCTGAAACCACAGTAACCTCATAGCCTTCCTTATGTCCTCTTGTAGCAAGGCTACCAATTACATCATCAGCCTCATAGCCATCCTTTTCTACAACAGATATTCCCATAGCCTTAAGAGTATCTTTAATTATAGGTATTTGGGTTTTAAGTTCTTCTGGCGTAGGCTTTCTATTGCCCTTATAGTCATCATACATTTCATGCCTAAAGGTTGGCTTATCTGTATCAAAGGCAATGGTTAAATAATCTGGTGTTTCTTCATCAATAATCTTAAATAATATATTCAGAAAGCCATAAACTGCATTAGTAGGGACTCCCTTAGAATTAGTTAATCCCGGCAATCCATAAAAGGCTCTAAACAAAATACTAAATCCATCAATCAATACTATCTTTTTATTCATAAAGTCTCCTTGTATAGTTTTATATAGGTGTTTTATTTAATAGTTTAAAACTATCCATTTAGGTAGATTGGTCTCCTGACCAAAATCCTTTTGTACAATCATATTGTCCCAAATCCTAGTTCCATAGTATTCTCCCATACTAAGGGAGGCTTCTTTGTTAGTTTGCCTTAAATGCATAAAAATACTAGGAAGCTGATTTTCTATTTCTTCTGGCAAGTCTTTATTAGCTATTCCTACAATCTTCTCAGGCATAAAGTTGCTTACAGTCGCTTTGTATATAACATCCTCCACAACAAATTCACCTAGTCTATAAGTAGAGGCAAAGGCTATGATTCCAATAATTATCATTAAAGAAAACCTTTTAAATCCTTGTTTTAACTTTTTATTATTAATTCCTTCTTCTGTCTTCTCTAGTAAATTGATTAAATTCTGCCTATAATCACTTGATAACTCATGATCCTCATCTAATTGTCTCATACTTGTTATCAAAGTATAGTAAACCTCTAGTTCTTCCATACATTCCGAACAGGTTTTTACATGGAAAAGGAATTTATCTAACTCGTCATCATCTAGCTCTTTATTAATAAATGGCATAATTTGTTTTTGAATTTCAGTACAAGTCATTGATAAACCTCCCAGGACAAATATTATACAGTATTATATTATTATATTTTACCCCTTATTCAGTAATCTTTCAACCTAACTAAGGGTTTTATTTTATTCTCTCAAGTTTGAAAACTCTATTTATTTAAAAACTCTTTAAAAACAAAATAAAATCCATTGTAGCCAACCTTTCTATAACTATAAGGAATATGGATCAATTTCCCATAAAACAAAAAATCCCTTAGACAAATACCTGAATACTTTTTAAAAAGTACCTCTTACTTTTGTCTAAGGGCTTATTAAATTTACTTGAATTTCTTTTTTATGTAAAGCTAAATCTTTCTAAACTTTTGGTCCATGTACTCATTAATTAGTAGGTCTAGCTCTACGCTAAGGTTATATACCTCTTCATCTAATAGACTTTGCTTTTCACTAATCTTACTATATAGTTCCTCTTGTAGTAATTCTATTTTTCTTCTTAGGTCAACTATATCTATATTCTTATTTATTTTAATTTTATTCTTTGGTATGTATAAAAAATATCTTTTATTCAACACAGTCCCCTCCTTTATGTCTAGCCTTGTCCTTTATCTTAACTTAATTAGTATATTTTGCTTTTGTATTATCTGTTTGTGATTAAAAAAAGCCCTCATTCAAAGGCTTTCTTAGAATTGCTTATTTTACTAAGTTTTTAATTAATCCCATATGATCTTCGCTTGTATGTTTCGTTAGATTTCAAATCACATTGGTATTATAAACTAAGATGATTATTTTATCAATATCTAATTTTCAAAAAACACCTCTTAATTATCTGTTTTATTTTAAAAAAACATCTCTTAATTATCTGTTTTTATGAAAAAAACATACCTAAGAGTATTGGAATAAATGGTGCAAATAAAAAATTCGATATTTTAATATTAGTTGATTTAATCATATTTAATCCGATACCAATTATTAGTAGTGATCCTACACAGGTCATTTCATTGATTACCGATGTTGTTAGTAAGTCAGAAATTGCACTGGAGGACAGGGTAAGTACCGATTCATATAATAAAACAGAAACTGATGCGAAGCATACACCTATGCCCATAGTAGAAGCCATCACAAGGGCCACAACTCCGTCAATCAGTGACTTTGCAAATAAGATTTCATTATTACCTGTTAGACCACTTTGCATTGAGCCAACTATTGCCATTGCTCCTATACATACAAA
>CAZOSE010000110.1:0-6950 GCA_964582385.1 uncultured Lachnospiraceae bacterium | reverse complement strand
TAGTTGAACGTGTAGAGAGTCTTTATCTACGTCTGAATAAACTGCAACTGTACTTATTCCCATTTCCCTACAAGCACGGATAATACGCACTGCTATTTCACCACGATTGGCTATTAAAATTTTATTAAACATGTAAGCCTCCTGATTTATCCAACTACAAATGTTAGCTCGCCTTCTGCAAAAACTTTGTCCTCGTCATAGGCTTTTGCCCTTGCAACACCTATGTGTCCCTTGATTTTTACTAGCTCAACTTCTAAAGTTAATACATCGCCTGGGATAACTTTGTTTCGAAACTTGAATTTGTTAACCCCACCAAAATAAGCGTTCTTGCCTTTAAAGTTATCTGAAGATAAGCAAACTACAGCTCCAACTTGGCAAAGAGCCTCAATAATAAGTACGCCTGGCATAACAGGTTCTTCTGGAAAATGCCCCTGGAAAAACTGCTCATTATATGTTACACACTTTCGTCCAATACCGTATCTTCCCGCCTCTAACTCATCAATCCTATCAACTAAAAGAAAGGGGCTTCTTTGTGGAATAATTTCTTTAATTTCATTTATGTTAAGCATGTTGTGCTCCTTTTACTTTTCTATTTCTTAGTCAACTTCAAAACTTCATTTAAGTTAAGTTTTTATATATCACATACAAATTTTTTTACAATAATTATAAGGTCTCCAGAACAACCAAGGTCTGGCCAAACTCGACTATTTCCTCGTCATTTGCAGGGATTTCTTTTACTAGGGCTCTATAGGGTGATTCTATTTCATTCATTACTTTCATTGCTTCAACAATTCCAATAACTTGACCTTTTTCAATAATATCTCCTACTTGTATATAGGGTTCACTTTCTGGTGATTCTGCTTTATAGAAGGTACCAACTGTAGGGGATGTAATAAACAGAAGGTCTTTGTTATCTTCTTTAGGAGTCCCACTACTAACGTCATTTTGGATTCCTTGGTTATTATCAGTTACATGACTATCTACCTCGTTAGTAGTTTCTCTTGTCTTAGCTTGATTCCTTGTTACTAAGACAGGTTCTTCCTCTGTAGAATGGCTCTTATTCTGGTCTATAACTTGGCTTTCATAGTGGTTGGATTTACTTAATAAAGGACTTTTTCCCTTACCTCTTCCACATCGATTTGTCTTGTTCTGTAATTTAATACGGATGTTGCCTTCTTCATACTTAAGTGATGATAAGTTTGAGTTAGAAAACTCTTGTAACAATCTAATTATTTTATCAATATCCATGGTAATTCCTCCAAATTTATAAAAATATATTAACTAACATATTTTTTAATTAATAAACTCCCGTTATGTCCACCAAATCCTAAGGAATTACTAATTACATAGTTTATCACTTTTCCTGTTACAGCTTTTTTTGTATAGTCCAAGTCCATTTCTTCGTCTGCAAACTGATAACCTACAGTTGCATGGATATAATCTTCTAAAACAGACTTAACAGACACAATGAATTCTACTGCACCTGCTGCTCCTAGCAAATGGCCTGTCATTGATTTACTTGAGTTGATATTTACCTTATAAGCATGTTCTTTAAGAGCTTTCTTAATTGCCCTTGTCTCAAGCAGATCATTTAGAGGAGTACTTGTTCCATGGGCATTGACATAATCAACGTCCCCAGGACTTATTCCACCTTCATCTATGGCTAAGTTCATGGCTCTTGCTGCACCTTCACCGTCTTCTGATGGAGAAGTAATATGGTAAGCATCACATGTTGCACCATAGCCACCTACTTCAGCATATATGGTTGCACCGCGAGAAAGGGCATGTTCAAGGGATTCTAGGACTACAACTCCTGCTCCTTCACCCATTATGAATCCGCTTCTTTCTCTGTCAAATGGAATTGATGCCCTCTTTGGGTCAGTAGCTGTACTTAGTGCTGTTAATGCGCTAAATCCAGCAATACCAGTAGGTGTTATTGTTGCTTCTGTCCCACCAGCAAGCATAACATCTGCATCACCGTATTGAATATATCTATAGGCTTCTCCAATTGAATGGGTGCCTGTGGCACAAGCTGTTACTACATTAGTACACTTACCCTTAAGACCAAATTGGATTGCAACATTACCTGCTGCCATATTTGATATCATCATTGGTACCATAAGTGGTGAAACCCTTCTTGGTCCCTTTTCTACAATGTTAGTATATTCTCTTTCTATTGCACCAAGGCTACCCATTCCAGAACCTATCGATACTCCTACTCTTGTTCTGTCTTCCTTATCTAAATCAATATTGGAATGGTCTAGGGCCTGTTTAGCTGCTGCTACGGCAAACTGGGAAAATGTCTCCATTCTTCTTGCTGCTTTTCTATCCATATATTTGTTAGGATCAAAATCCTCAACCTGTGCAGCTAACTTTACTTTATAATCCCCTGTATCAAAATATGTAATAGGTTTAAATGGGATCTTCTGCGCCTTTATGTTTGCCCAAAAGCAATCAAGATCATTCCCTATAGGACTTATAACTCCCATTCCTGTTACTACCACTCGTCTTTTCATGGTAACCTCCTGTGATTTAACTAGCTAAAACAATAATTTTTATATCTTTATATTCCAAGTCCACCATCTACCTGAATTGTCTGTCCTGTAATATAGGCACTAGAATCTGATGCCAAAAATGCTACCATCTGGGCAATATCTTGTGCCTGGCCTAGTTTCTTTAGTGGAATTTGTTGTCTAATTTGGTCTTTTAATTCTTCTTTAAGTGTCTTAGTCATATCGGTATCAATATATCCCGGTGCTACTGCATTTACTGTAATTCCCCTTGAACCTAGTTCTTTTGCTAAAGACTTTGTCATTCCTATTACACCAGCTTTAGCTGCACTATAGTTAACCTGGCCTGGATTACCATGAATTCCAACTACGGAAGAAATGTTAACAATTCTACCGTATCTTTGCTTTAACATAATAGGAGATATGTTTCTTAGGCAATTAAATACACCCTTTAAATTTATATCAATTACATCATTAAATTCTTCTTGTGACATTCTAAGAATCAAGTTATCTTTTGTTATACCTGCATTATTAACTAGGATATGGATATTAGAGTATTCCTTTTTAACAAAATCAATCATTTCCTTTACTTGTTCAAAGTCCGATACATCTGCCTGATAAGTTAGCCCTTTACCACCATTTACCTTTATTTCTTCTAGAACTTCTTTGGCCCTATCTTTAGACCCATTGTAGTTTATTATCACTGTGGCACCGTGAGAAGCTAGATTTAGTGCAATCTCTTTCCCTATACCTCTACTTGCTCCTGTTATTAGAGCTACTTTATCTTTAAGCATTCATAACCTCCAGAAGTTTATCTAAGTCTTTAATCTTTTCAATGTTTATAGCCTTACAATTTGAATCTATTTTATTTATGAATTTAGTTAAGCTTTTGCCAGGTCCTATCTCTATAAAGGTATCAACACCAGATTCTATCATCCCTTCAACACTTTGATGCCATTTTACAGGAGAATATACTTGCTGGCTTAACAGCTGTCTTATATTAAAATTATCATAAACAAAACTAGCATTAACATTTGAAACATAAGGAATAATAGGATTATTTATATCTATAGTATTTAATATATCAAGAAGCTTATCTCCTACTTCTTTTAGTAAGGGAGAATGAAAAGCTCCACTAACATTTAATGGGATTATTCTCCTTGCTCCAGCCTCTTTTAATTTGTTTGAAGCCATAGCAACTGCCTCAACTTCTCCTGTAATAACAATCTGTCCAGGACAGTTATAATTTGCAACTGTTACTAAACCCTTGGTATTACTACATTCTCTTAAGACATCCTCAGCTGCTAGGCCCATTACTGCTGCCATTGTAGTCCTTCCATCTGGAAGGGCATTATCCATAAGAATTCCTCTTTTTTTAACTATTTTTAATCCATCCCCAAAGGATATGGCTTCTGAGTTAATTAAAGCGGAATACTCTCCAAGACTAAGGCCTGCAGTAACATCTGCTTTATAACCCAACCTTTTAATTACCTTCAAGAAGGAGACACAGGTTGTTACCATGGCTATTTGAGTATATTCAGTAAGATTTAGTTTCTCTTCTTCTTCAAACACAAGCTTTTTCATATCAATTCTAAGATGGCTAGAGGCTTCATTAAAGGTTTCTCTAGTTTCTTTGAAATTGTCATATAAATCTTTTCCCATTCCAAGATATTGTGAACCCTGGCCTGGGAATATAAAGGCTACTTTATTCATCTTTCCTACCTTCTGCAGAACCATATAATAAACGATTAGCTTGGTCCATAATTTTATCAATTATCTCCTTGCAAGTTAATTCTTCATTTATTAAACCTGAAATTTGACCTGCCATTACAGTTCCTCCACTTACATCTCCGTCTATTACTGCATTCCTTAGTGCTCCTGTTGTAAATTCTTCTAATTCCTCAATACTTGTATATTTCTTTTCTAGTTTTAGGTAGTTTCTACTCATGCTATTACGCAAACATCTAACAGGGTGACCAGTTGATCTTCCTGTTACAATAGCGTCAATATCCTTGGCATCTATAATCCTTTGCTTGTAGTTGTCATGAACAATGGATTCCTTAGCTACTATAAATCTAGTACCAAGTTGGGCTCCACTAGCTCCAAGCATTGTAACTGCCGCCAAACCTCTTCCATCTGCTATACCACCAGCTGCAATTACAGGAATACTTACAGCATCTACTATCTGGGGAATAAGTGCCATAGTTGTAAGTTCACCAATATGGCCACCAGCTTCATTTCCTTCAGCTATAATGGCATCCGCCCCGTATCTTTCCACTCTTTTTGCTAATGCAACAGAAGGAATAACCGGAATAACCTTAATTCCAGCCTCTTTCCACTTCTTCATGTGCTTTTCTGGATTACCAGCACCTGTAGTAACAACGGGAACTTTCTCTTCTATAACCAAATCAGCTATTTCATTGGAATGAGGTGACATAAGCATAATATTGAGGCCAAATGGTTTGTTTGTTAATTGTTTAGCTTTTCTAATTTCTTCTCTTACAATTTCTACAGGGGCACTGCCTGCTGCAATAATACCAAGTCCACCAGCGTTAGAAACTGCTGCTGCTAAGTTAGATTCTGCAACCCAGGCCATTCCACCTTGTATTATAGGAAATTCTATATATAAAAGCTCACATATTCTGTTTTTCATATATTACTCAATTCCTTTGTCTTGCAAATAGTTAACAATATCTCCAACCTTATCCATAGTTTCTAAATCTTCTGTTGGGATTTCTATTTCAAATGCATCCTCAAACTCCATTACCATTTCAAATAAATCTAAAGAATCTGCTCCTAAATCTTTGTTAAATGATGATTCAAGAGTAATCTCTCCCTCATCTACTCCTAATTGATCTGCAATAATTGGTTTAATTTTTTCTAACATGACTTCTCCTTCATATATGAATTTTTATTTTTTGATTCATATAAACCTATACCCTCCCTTTAGAAATATCTTGCACCAGTAAATAAAATACAAGAAAAAAATAGTGAGAATAATCCCTTTGTACTAGGAATTAACCCCACTATATAAGTTTCAAATATTCTCTTGTCCCTATATTTAGCCTATAATCTTCAAGCTTATTATATTTTAATATTAATTACCCACGCCATCTAAGTCGTCCAAATAGACATAATCACTTTCCTCTTCGCTGTAGTAGTCTTCTAGGTCATATTCTTCATTAAAGTAGTCTACATTTAATCCAACTGGAATATTCTCACCATCAATCCGTTCATGATTATTAAACAGATAATATTCATGGTCTTCTCCTTCTTGTTGGCTGACCTTGGTATTACCATCTTCATCACGTTTTATTTCGATACGCAGATTCCCTTCTTCGTATGTAAAAGATGTTAGTTTAGCTTTTGAAAATTCATGGATTAGCTTGGTGATTTTCTCTATGTCCATTGGCTTCCTCCTTTATAACAAACTATTATTATATAGATGGGTTTGATGATACTTAATATCTGATTATATTAATTGGCTACCAACTTTATAACCTTCTTTGACAGTTTTGGAAGACTTTTTCCAAAGCTTAATTTCTTTTTATGTTTAACAATTATGCCAACAAGTCCTGCTACCACTGCCACACCTGCAAATATAAAGGTTATGATCTTAAATACTGAGCTTAACTGACTAAAATCATCTTCAATATAGTCAGTATCTAGCAAATCTAAGTCTATATAGGACAACATATCAATTAAGTTAACTTCGTTCATATATAATTTCATCCTTTCTAAGTTATATTTCCTACTTCCTTGTCATACTCTTGTTTCAGTTTCTTTCTGGTTCTTGAGGCTCTACTGTCAACTGCTGTAACTGTCATTTTCATAGCCTTTGCTATATGTTTAGAAGATTGTAGATAAAAATACTTGCGAATAATTATCTCTTGTTCTTGGGGATTTAGCCCTTTTATTAATGTGTTTAAGCTATCTAAGTTTTCTTTTGCAAAAATCTTATCTTCAACATCTTGGCTGTTATCCGCATAATACTTAGCTATTTCTGATATATCTTCTGATAACTTATTATTCTCATGTCTGCTTAAGTCCCTAAGTCTATTAATTGCTGTATTTCTAACAATAACTTTTAAATATGTCTTTAACGAAGCCTTATTAATATCATATTTATCAATATTGTTCCATAGTTTCATATAAGTATCATTAACACATTCCTCAATATCTTCTATCCTATTACCAAGAATTCCCTTTGCTATATAATACAATAGTTTTTCATATTTGTCTGCTAGTTTTGCAAAGCCTTGATCATTTCCTTCTTGGATTAAACTTACTATCTTTTGGTCATTCAAGGTCAAGCCTCCCTTCCAACCTTAACTATTTATACACGAAATTCGCCCAAATCTTGCATGTATTAATAATATATACATTAGGTCCATATTTTATAAGTATAAAATTAATGCCACGTAAGAGATGTCTTATACG
>CAZOSE010000109.1:0-6985 GCA_964582385.1 uncultured Lachnospiraceae bacterium | reverse complement strand
CGCGGACTTTACCGCCGGTCGGGAATTACACCCTGCCCCGAAGAACTTCCTTATATCTGATTTTTATTTTTAAAATATCACTTTTATTATAGTACCTCGTTGTATCCTTGTCAATACCTATACGCAAACTATTCATATCCTAGAGAATCTATAACTATACGATCATAGTAAGCTGAATCCTTTTTCTTTGGATATCAACACTCATGACCTTAACATCAACAACATCTCCAACACTTACTGCATCTAGCGGATGTTTTACATATCTTTTATTTGTTAATTGAGAAATATGAACCAAACCATCTTGATGTACTCCTATATCTACAAAGGCACCAAAGTCTACAACATTTCGTACTGTCCCTTTTAATAACATATCTGCTTTTAAGTCTTCCATGTCTAATACATCTGTTCTTAAAATAGGTTTTGGCATTTCTTCCCTAGGATCTCTTCCTGGCTTTTCTAGTTCACTTAAAATATCATTTAAAGTTATTTCTCCTATGCCAATATCTTCTACAAATACTTGCTGTTTCTCAAGCAATTTTCTAATGTCTCTTATCCCACCTTGTTCAATATCAGAAGATGAAAGGGATAAAGTCGAAAGAAGATTTTTAGTAGCCTCATATGATTCCGGATGTACACCTGTTGAATCAAGTGGTTCTTTTCCTTTATATATTCGTAAAAATCCAGCACACTGCTCATATGCTTTTGGTCCAATTTTAGGGACTTTAAGCAGTTCTTTTCTAGTTTTAAAAACTCCATTTTCTTCTCTATAAATAACAATATTCCTTGCCACAGCCTTTGATATTCCTGAAACATATTCTAACAAAGCTGCTGAGGCAGTGTTTAAATCTACTCCAACTTTATTTACACTATCTTCTACAACAGCAGATAAGGCATTCCCTAATTTCTTCTGATTCATATCATGCTGATATTGACCAACCCCTATTGATTTTGGATCAATTTTAACAAGTTCGGCCAGTGGATCTTGCAAACGCCTTGCAATAGATATGGCACTTCTTTGTCCAACGTCAAACTCTGGAAACTCCTCGGTTGCCAACTTGCTAGCAGAGTATACTGATGCACCCGCTTCGTTTACAATAATATATTTTACATCTTTATTTATTTCCTTTAAAATTTCTGCCACAATTAACTCAGATTCCCTTGAAGCGGTACCATTACCAATAGCAATTAGGGTAATATTAAACTTATCTATAAGCTTCTTTACTATAAGTTTTGTCTCTTCTACTTTATTTTGTGGTGCCGTTGGAAAAACTACTATGGTATATAGACTTTTCCCTGTAGGGTCAACAACCGCTAATTTGCACCCAGTTCTAAATGCAGGATCCCATCCTAGTACAACTTGCCCTGAAATAGGCGGTTGCATAAGTAGTTGTTCTAAATTCTTGCCAAATACTATAATAGCATTATCCTCAGCTGTTTCTGTTAGTTCATTTCTGATTTCTCTTTCAATCGAAGGAGCAATTAATCTTTTATAACTATCATTAATAGCTAATAGAATAAGATCCTTAGTATTAGGATTATCTTTAGTAATAATATTCTTTTCTAAATACATATTAATTCTATCTGAAGGAGCCTCAATCTTTATTGTTAATATTTTCTCTTTTTCGCCGCGATTAATCGCAAGTATTCTATGACCAGGCATATCTTTAATCTTTTCGACATAATCGTAGTACATTTCAAAAACACTTTCAGTTCCCTCTTCTTTAACATTAGAAACTATTAAGCCTTCATTAAATGTAATATTTCGAATGTAATTTCTATAATCAGCCTCATCAGAAATACTTTCAGCTATAATATCTAGTGCTCCATTTATTGCTTCGTCTACACTTAATACGCCATTTTCTTCGTTAATATATTCTTTAGCATCCTCTTCAATGGGACTTTGTGTCATTTGAAGCATAATAATATTAGCCAAGGGCTCTAAACCTTTTTCCTTAGCACTAGTAGCTCTCGTTCGCCTCTTTGGCTTATAAGGACGGTATAAGTCCTCTAAAACAACCATGGTTAAAGCTTCTTTAATTTCCTTCTCTAACTCACCGGTAAGCTTGTCTTGCTCTTTAATACTTGTTAAGATAGTTTTCTTTCTATCCTCTAAGTTTTTTAAGTATTCTAACCTTTCATTTAGGCTCCTAAGTACCTCATCATCTAGTGACCCAGTAACTTCTTTACGGTACCTCGCAATAAAAGGAATCGTATTTCCTTCTTCAATTAACTTAACTGCAGCATCTACCTGTTCATACCTAATCCCAAGTTCGCTACTAATCTGCTTAATAATATTCATGCTTACTCCTTACAAACTTCTAATCTTTTTTTAATTAAATCTAGTAGCAATCTACTTCTAGCGAAGCTCTGATAATGCAAATTTATCATGGACAGCTTTTACTGATTTTTCTATGTGTTCGTCGTCAATCAGAACAGTTACTCTGATTTCTGATGTGGAAATCATTTTAATATTTACTCCTACATCATATAAGGCTTCAAACATTTTGGCTGCAACACCAGCATGGGAGTTCATTCCTGCACCAACAATAGATACCTTTGCTACTGACTTTTCTACGTCTATCTTTTGATATTGTAGGCTTCCTGTTCTATGACGCTCGATAATTTCAACAGCCTCGTTAACATTATCCTTAGAAACTGTAAAACTGATATCTTTTGTTCCATCTCTTCCAACTGATTGAAGTATAATATCTACATTTATATCATATCTAGCCAGATGATTAAACAACTTAAAGGCTACACCAGGTACATCTTTTAAACCAATTACCGCTATACGAGCTGCATTTTTATCTGAGACAACTCCACTTACAGCTAATTTCTCCATTTTTACTTCCTCCTTAACCACTGTTCCTTCAGAATTATTAAGACTAGAGCGCACCACAAGTGGTACTCCATATTTTTTAGCCATTTCAACTGACCTATTGTGTAAAACTCCAGCTCCTAATGATGCCAATTCTAACATCTCATCGTAGGTAATTTCAGACATTTTACTAGCATCAGGTACAATTCTAGGGTCTGCTGTGTAAACCCCATCTACATCAGTGTATATTTCACATTTATCTGCATGTAAGGAAGAGGCAATAGCAACAGCTGTTGTATCCGATCCTCCCCTACCTAAGGTTGTATAGTCTTCATATCTATTAACACCTTGAAATCCTGTAACGATTACAATTTTTCTCATTTCAAGTTCCCTACTAATTCTATCTCTATCAATTCTCTTAATTTTTGCATTACCATAGATAGAATTGGTATGCATGCTAACTTGGAACGCATTTAATGATATTGCAGGTATTCCAAGTGCATGGAATGCCATTGACATTAATGCAACAGAGGTTTGTTCTCCAGTAGTTAGGAGCATATCCAACTCTCTTTTTGGTGCTCGTGGATTAATATCTTTTGCCATATCTAATAAATAATCCGTTTGCTTGCCCATGGCAGATAAGACTATAACAACATCATGGCCTTGTTTATAATCTTCGGCACACCTATTTGCAACATTGAAAATTTTATCTTTATCGGCTACAGAAGTACCACCGAACTTTTTTACAATTAACATATTTGCCTCCTATTTTATAACAGAATACAAAACCTTAATACAAATTCATTTAATTCTGATTTTCATTCTTATATTATACATATTATTCTAATAAAATACTATTTGATAAAACTTATTCTGTTAAAAATTTCTTCATTAATGTATTTCCTTCTTCTATAAAGTTACCACTATCTTTAGCATCCTTTTCACTGTAGTTCCACGAATTATTAAGTTCTTTTTCACTGTTAAATAATAAGTAGGGAACAGGATCACTTGTATGTGTACGGTAACTAATTGGTGTTGGGTGGTCAGGCATAATTAACATTTTAAATGGTAACTTCTTAGCTCTTAATTCATCTAATAATACTTTGACTACTCTTTTGTCTATATTTTCGATTGCTTTTATCTTGTCTTTTAGATTTCCTTGATGCCCCATTTCATCAGGAGCTTCAACATGAACATAAACAAAATCTTGTTCGTCTTGTAAAAGAGCCTTTAATGCTGCTTTTGCTTTCCCTTCATAGTTTGTATTAAGAGATCCATTTGCACCATCTACTTCAACTGTATCTATCTCTGTGCCTACAGCTATTCCCTTTAGCAAGTCTACGGCTGAAATCATACTGGCTTTTTTGCCAAACTTACTTTCAAATGAATCTAACTTTGGCTTTGTCCCTGCTCCCCAGAACCATAAGGAGTTTGCCTTATTAAGGCCTTTTTTATTTCTTTCAACATTTATTGGATGATTATTTAGAATATCATAGCTTTTTATCATCATTTCTTTTAACTTTTCATTTACTGGCAAATATGAACTAATCTTTTTACCAAGTATATCATGAGGTGGGGTTAGTTCTAGAATTTCCCCTTTATCCCATATTATTAGGTGTCTATAACTTGTTCCCACATAGAAGCTAAAAAGCTTATCACTAAAATGTTTTTTTACCTCATCAATCAAAACTGATGCTTCTTCAGTTGATATCTCTCCAGCACTATGATCAATTATTGTTTTATCTTCATACTTCTCTTCTTCTGATAAAGTAACAATATTACACCTAAAAGAAATATCTGAATCTTTCATATGGGCCCCAACACTTAATGCTTCAAGGGAAGAGCGTCCTGTATAATATTTTACCGGGTCATACCCAAGTACAGATAAATTAGCCGTATCACTTCCTGGAGCCATTCCATTTGGAATAGTATCACACAGACCAATCTCTGATCTTTTTGCCAATCTGTTAATGTTTTCTATATTGGCATACTCTAAAGGAGTTCTTCCATCAAGTTCATCTAGAGGTTCATCTGCCATACCATCACCTAAAACAACAATGTATTTCAATTTATTGTCCTCCTAGCCTACATTTAAGCTTTAATACGTATTCTATTTATTACATCACCCAGTTTTTCAGATCTTTCTGCAAATTCCCCTTCTTCTATTTCATGGGTAACAAATGCATATTCTCCACTAATACCTGCTCTTACTTCTCTTACTACTCCAAACAAATCTGCAGCTTGTTTTTTAATATCTTTTTTCTTGTCTGTTGAAACCCTCACTAAAAACTGGTGTTTAGCCTTACTTGCATCACATAAATCCAGTTTTTTATTACTCCAAATAGTCATTATATTGGTTCCAATATGTTTAGCAGCATCTACAACATCTGAAACAACTGCACTGGCTGTCGGCAACTTACCTGCACCACTTCCATAAAACATTACATCCCCAATATATCTTCCTCTAACAAATATTGCATTAAAAACATCATTAACACTATATAGAGGGTTATCTGCTTTAATAATCATAGGAGCAACCATGGCAAGTACTTGTTCTCCAACCTTTTCACTCGTTGCTAATAACTTTATATGTCCTCCTATTTCATTTGCATACTTTATATCTATATCAGAAATATTTGAAATACCTTCTGTATATATATCTTCAAAATCTACATGCATTCCATATGCTAATGATGATAAAATAGCAATCTTTCTACAAGCATCATGTCCATCGACATCAGCGGAAGGATTTCTTTCTGCATATCCTAAGTCCTGTGCTTCTTTAAGTACTGTATGGAAATCAGAACCTTCTTTAGTCATTTTACTTAATACATAGTTTGTTGTACCATTTAAAATTCCTGATATTTCTTCAATTTCATCTGCTGTCAACGATTGATTCAGCGGACGAATAATTGGGATTCCTCCCCCTACACTAGCCTCAAATAGGAAGTTAAGTTTGTTTTCCTTAGATATAGCTAATAGTTCAGGACCATGTTCTGCAACTAGTTCTTTATTTGATGTACATACACTTTTTCCACTTAAAAGAGCTTGTTTTACGTAAGTATAAGCAGGTTCTACCCCGCCCATTACTTCAACTACTATTTTAACTTCTGGGTCATTTAATATCACGCTATAATCATGAACAATCTTATCTTCTATAGGGTCTCCAGGGAAGTCCTTTAAATCAAGAATATATTTAACATTGATTTTTTTATCCCCTGTACGTTTTTTTATATTTTCTCCATTACTATTAATAATTTCTACTACTCCCGAACCTACAGTACCATAACCTAACACCGCTATATTAATCATACCATTCACCTTCCTGTTTTTATTCTCTTGCTAATATTTTTAAGTAATATACACCGTCTAGTTCTTCAATTATCTTTAAGGTTTCTGTTAGATCTTCTAAATCTTTAGGCACTTCAACACTAAGAGTTATTGATGCCAAATTATTCACAGGAACACTTTGATGAATCGTTAGTATATTGAAGCCATAGCCAGCAAGTTCATATAGTATAGAAGATAATAATCCAGGTTTGTCATTAACCTGAAGAATAAATGTAATTGTTCTTCCTCTTGCATTCTCATGAAAGGGAAATATATGATCCCTGTATTTATAAAAAGAACTTCTACTTATTCCAATCATATCTGTAGCTTCTTGTACAGTCATGTTTTTATTAGTTTCTAGCAAACGATTCACTTCTACAACCTTTAACAAGACATCTGGAACAGCTTGTTGTTTAAGAATATAAAATTTATCTTTCTTCACATTTTATCCCTCTTTTCATCCCTTTTGTGTTTAATAGGACTACATATGTCTTTACTAGAGAGATGTTATCACATTTATTTATCATTTGCAATGTTTTTTGCTATTATGTTTTATATTCTAGCAAAAAATAATCCAAATTAATACTATTATTAAAAAGATTATCAGAGGGATAAAATCTTTGTAAATAACTTGCAATTTACAAAGATTTTATCCCTCTGATATTTTTATTATTTAGTCTTTTTATTAACAAAACTATTATTTGTATTAATATAACATTTTATTTACTTATTGTTTAGGACTTTGCCTAATTGGTATTTATCCATTTTAAGTAGGCATTTATGAAGGGATCTATATCACCATCTAGTACTGCGCTGGTATTTCCTACTTCTTCATCA
>CAZOSE010000108.1:0-7051 GCA_964582385.1 uncultured Lachnospiraceae bacterium | reverse complement strand
TAAATTATCAGGTAATCCAGATAGTGTGTACATTAAAAGTCAACCCTTTTCGGTAAAAAGATACAACGCCGGTGAAATCCCCTCCGCCTTTGGTAAAGACAATCAACATACTATATATTGGAGATGGAAATCAAACGATTCAGGAGAAGATATTACCCTTGGGAACGCTCCTTCTATGGCTAATGTCAATCTTAAAATAACCATTTCTGCAACACAAGTCGACTAATTTTCTTTCCCTTAACACAAAACAAGGACAGCTTATTATTAACCTGGCAGAGACTAGGGGGTGCTTAATATTAATCATTTTTCTAAGACAAAAACTAAACCTACTCTTTTTGTATGTCTAGTCTACCTTGCTTTATTTAACTTGTTATTAATAGGCACATCACAATCTAAATATATAACAAGCAAGTCTGCTTATATCAGTGCAAGAGTCGCCAAACCATTCATTAAATTAGAGATAGATTCAGATAATTTAATAATTAATAGCAAGGTCAATGAAATAAGTGGCACCTTTGAAGTACCACCCTTATCTCGAAACTTGTCACAATCTTTTTTCTTCAGCATTTCTAATACTGATGGCATAAGTGCAAGTGAAATATCCTTAGATTATTCTATTACAATCATATCAACTAATATGGACCCCAATCTAAGGTACAGCTTATCTTGTACCAGACAAGAAGAAAGCCTAGTTAACCATAATACTCTTACTGACAAGTACATAGACTGTCAAGATTCGTATATACCCTATACTACTTTAGAGGGAGGTGAACTTCCATGTAGTAGAGGTGTGACCCATTATTATGAATTAACCATTACTTATCCTTACCACGAAGAGTATTTCCTTGAAGATTCTAAAAGTAAATCTTTAGACAACTTAAGTATTATAGTTTCAACCAACTTAACCAAATAAGCAAAACACAAAAATGCCAAGTACCGATTGGATCTACTAACTTCCTAATACATTCGGTGCTTGGCATATTATATTTGATTATCTTATTTGTTTAATTAAAATCGGTAGTAATACCTTCAAATTTCTGCTCCTTGATTTCTGCTCCTTTATTCCTCTCACGACCTAATAAGAATAATATCTTCTGGATCAACTGTTATATATTCTGGAAGTTCTTTTAAGCCTTGACTACTTATTTGGTTTTCTCCAATCTTCCACCAAATATATTCACCAGAATTATTTCTTCCTTGTGTTTCTATAAGAACACTCCATTCAAATAGTGATTGGATAACCTTATGAACTTTACAGGGTATTTGATTAACGAAATCCATGTCTTGTCTATATGGTTTAAAATCATGGGCTCTTATACCTATATGGAATATCCCATCAGGCAGTGGAGCATTTAAACTTAATTTAACTCCCCAATCTAAAGCCTCTAGCTTGTATTTGGATATTTTCTTAGCCCTTGATATATTCTTGCATCCTGTAAGTTTTGCACCATCTAAGGTTTTTGGTGATTTAAATACTTCTTTAGTCTTTCCATATTCTAATATTCTACCATCTTTCATTATGATTAAGTTATCACATAATTTATATACTTCATCTCTACTATGGGTAACTAAAATAACTTCACCTTCATAAGACTTTAAGATGTTACTTAATTCAATATGTAGTTCTTCTTTTAGGTAAGTATCAAGTGCAGAAAAAGGTTCATCTAACAGCATAACATCAGGTTCAGATGCAAGCATTCTTGCTAGAGCTGTTCTTTGCTGCTGGCCACCAGATATTTGCATTGGATAATTGTTTTCTAACCCTTTTAAATGGAATCTCTCCACAATATCAATTACTAGCTTTTTCTTCTTATCTTTATTTCCTATTACACCAATAGCTATGTTTTGTGCTACAGTCATATTTGGAAACAGGGCATAATTTTGGAATAAGTAACCTACTTTTCTCTCTTGCGGTTTAATATTTATTCTGTTTTTTGTATCTAGTAGGACCCTGTTATTTAATGAAATAAACCCTTCATCTGGTGTGACAATTCCTGCTAAACATTTTAATGTTAAGCTTTTTCCACTACCAGAAGCTCCAAGTATCCCAACAGTCTCACCATTGCTAGTAAAATCCACATCAAGGGAGAAGTCTTTATATGATTTCTTTAATTGTATGTCAAAACTCATAGTATTACCCATCCCATCATCAAGTAGTCTTCTTTATCCACACATAGTTAAGATCCCAAGAATATAACTTGTCTTTTTAAACCTTCTTTTTCTCTCTCCTAAATGAGAGATAATTCATCAGTGCAACTACGATAAAAGATATTCCTAGTAGTATTAGTACGTACTTCTTAGCTGTTTCCATATCTCCTGCTGCCGTAGCTGAATATACAGCCACAGGTAGTGTTCTAGTCTTTCCGGCAATATTACCTGCAATCATCATTGTTGCTCCAAACTCTCCAAGGCCTCTTGCAAATGATAATATTGCACCTGATATGATTCCCGGTTTAGCATTTGGCATAAGTATTTTCCAAAATATTTTACTTTCTGCCATACCAAGGGTTCTAGCTGCATAAATCAGGTTTGTATCCACCTGTTTAAAAGCAGCGATTGCAGACCGATACATAAGAGGAAAGGAAATAGCGACAGCAGCTATTACAGTTGCTGACCAGTTAAAAACAACTTTCGCTCCAAAAAACTCAAGAAACAATCTACCTATGGGTCTATTTACTCCAAATATTATTAAAAGAAAAAAACCTGCCACTGTAGGCGGTAAAACTATAGGTAGGGTAAGAATACTGTCAATAACTATAGTTATTTTACTATCTGAATATTTGAATAAAATCCTCGCTAAAAGTATACCTAGGAAAAAGGTGAATACAATACTAAGTGATGCAGTTTTTAAAGATATTAGAACTGGTGAATAATCCATTCTTTTTACTCCTATAACTTAATTTACTAAACTAAATCCAAACTCTTCAAATACTTCAGCTCCATCTTTAGTTTGCAAATATTCAATAAACACCTTAGCTGCTTCTTTATTCTTTGAATTTGATACAAGTCCTATAGGATAAATTACTCTTGCATCTAGACTTCCTTCTGGCGCTTCTTCAAGAACTCTAACTGCATCAGTAGTGGCAGCATCAGTTGCGTATACAATTCCTGCATCTGCACTTCCTTCTGCCACTTGGTTTAACACTTGAGTAACATTAGTGGCTAAACTTGCCTTTTTTAAGACCTCTTCATAGATACCTATATTTAAAAAAATTACTTCTGCATATTGGCCAGCTGGTACACTTGCAGGATCACCTATAACTATAGCTTCCGCTTCTAGTATGTTGCTAAATCCTGTGACATCTGAACTTCCTACTTTTGGAACAATTAATACCACCTTGTTTTCTAAAAGTTCTACAACCTGGTCACCATCAACAAGTTCTTGGTCTTTAAGAGCATTCATTTGCTTCATCCCAGCAGGTAAAAACAGGTCAGCCCCTAGGCCTTCTTCAATTTGTGTTTGTAATTTTCCTGAACTATCGTATGTAACATCTACAGTAATCATTGGATATTCCACTTCAAACATCTTAATTACTTCATTCAAAGAATATTCCATACTAGAAGCTGCCGCTAAAAGTATAGTCACATTCTCATCTTTAGATTTAGCCTTACTAGAACTATTGGCACAAGATGTAACTACAAACAATGCCATAATAAATACTAAGAATAAGGATAGCTTTCTCTTTTTCATCTTTCTTCCTTTTGTTTAATAAGTCTATACACTCTGCCCGCATTCTGAATCTTGGCCCTTTAAAATTGCCAAGCCATGATCTAGTCCATCAATAACTACTTCTAAATTTTCTTTAACTGACTTTGGACTACCTGGAAGATTGACAATTAAGGTGCTTTTACGAATAGCAGCAATCCCACGACTTAAAATAGCCCTATTAGTTATTTTTAAACTGTAATATCTCATAGCTTCTCCGATTCCAGGAACTAGTTTTTCGGCAACTGCCATAGTTGCTTCTGGTGTAATATCTCTTTTTGCAAATCCAGTTCCACCAGTTGTAAGAAGAAGATCTACCTTTTTGCTATCGCACCAGTCAGCCATAGCCTCTTCAAGTAGTTCTTTATCATCAGGTAGAACTACATACTCAGTAACTTCCCAACCTTGTTTCTCAACAATTTCACGGATCACTCCACTACTTTTATCTATTCTCTCTCCACTAGCACCTTTATCACTTGCTGTTATGATTCCAACTTTAAACATAATTTTTCAAACCTTTCTTATACAAACTAATGTAAAATCATCAATAAGGAAGCCTGACTACTCTCTGCCTTTAAACATCCTGGGAAACTATAACAAAGTCATCTCCCTCAGAAATAGTTCCACCTTCTTTTACAATAGAAAAAACTCCTTCTCTTGGCATGATACAGTCTCCTACCCTATAAAAAACTTCACAGTGGGAGTGACATTCTTTACCAATTTGAGTTAACTCAAGAACTACATCATTACATTTGAAAATAGTTCCAATTGGAAGGGTCTTAAAGTCTATACCTTCAACAATAATATTTTCTCCAAAGGCTCCATCATCTACTTTGGCTCCTCTTTCATTAAATTCATTTATCCTATCTTGTGAAATCAAACTAACTTGTCTATGCCAATTACCTGCATGTGCATCATTTTCAATTCCATAATTAGCTATTAACTTGGCACTATGTATATTCTTTTTTTGTGTACCTTTTTTCTCACTAATACAGATTGCTGTTACCTTTCCCATATCTATCCTCCAATTTGTGACATCCTACGGTTTTCTATATCATTTGTAATATCTGACTTATCATCTGGATTCATACTCACCGAAATATTTCCTGTCTTTTTATCTTCTATATTTACAGACTTTTTATTATTATATTCATTAAATTGATGTTCCTTGGGTTTATCGTTTATAGCTAAGACAATTTCTTTAATAAGCTCTTCATCAGTAAGGCCACTTCTAATAAGCTCTTTCAAGTCTCTACCACTTGCATACTGTAGGCAATTTTTTAAGTATCCATCTGCAGTAAGTCTTATACGGTTACAAGATGAACAAAACTTATGACTTACAGCACTTATAAAACCTATCTTCCCTTTAAAGTCATCCACTTTATAATAATGGGCTGGTCCATTTCCAAGACTAGCCTTATAAGGGGTAAGAGGACCATATTTCTCACTAATTAAGTCTTTTATCTCTTCCTCTTTTAAGCCCTTAAGCTCTCTTCCCATACCTATTGGCATAACTTCAATAAAACGCACATGTATCATATTTTTTTTTGCTAGAGAAACTAAGTCTAGAATATCTTCCTTGTCTTGTGTATTTAATAGAACGCAGTTTAGCTTTAAGGTTACATTTTCATACTTTAGAGTTTCTTCTATTCCTTTTTTAACCTGGTCTATTTTATCAAATCTAGTAAGGGTTTTAAAATGCTCTGGATTTAAAGTATCTAAACTAACATTAATTGAATCAATGCCTGCCCTTACCAGTTCTTCAACATGGTCAGCTAGTACAAGTCCATTGGTAGTTAATGTTACATTTTCAATTCCATCTATTTCTTTTATGCTTTTTATTAGTAATGGGAGGTTCTTCCTTACTAGGGGCTCTCCTCCTGTAATTTTCACTTTACGAATACCCAGTTTTGCAAAACTTTGGCACAGGCGGATTATTTCTTCATATGTTAGAATTTCTTCATGAGGAATAAATTCTACACCCTTTTCTGGCATGCAATAAGCACACCTTAAATTACACCTGTCAGTTACTGATATACGGACATAGTCTATTTCTCTGTTATATTCATCTAACATAATAACCACCTTTATTCCTAATTATCTCTCTCATTAACAAAAGTACCACTTTTACCACCTGACTTTTTAACTAGGTGAATATCTGTCATTACCATAGATTTATCTATAGCCTTGCACATATCATAAATGGTAAGAAGGGCTATATTAACTCCCATTAAGGCTTCCATTTCAACTCCTGTTTTTCCTTCCACTTTAACTGTACATATTGCTGTAACTTCATTCTTATCTTTATCTATTTCAAAATCAATATTGCATTTTTGTAACATTAGTGGATGGCATAAAGGAATAAGTTCCCAGGTCTTTTTAACTGCCATAATTCCAGCAATTTGTGCAACTCCAAGAACATCACCTTTTTTTATACCTTTGCTAATGATTGCGTCCATTACATCTTTACTTACTTTGATTATTCCTTTGGCTATGGCAGTTCTTGAAGTGTCTTCCTTACCAGAAACATCTACCATAACAGCGTTACCTTGGTCATCAAAGTGACTTAGCTTATTACTTGTATTTATTTTATTAATTTCAGCCTTGTTTACTTCTATAATGTTAGTCTCTTCACCGGTCATTTGACTATTTTTCATATTATCCATCTTTTCCATACAAAACTCCAATCTTAGAAAATATATACTACAAGACTATAATTTCAACTTCTGTACCCTTAGGTAACTTAGGACTTCCTGCTGCAATATCTATAAGACAGTTACAGCCTTTCATTGACGATAGAATTCCTGATGCATGTTTAGTAGCTTCAGGTATAGTTACTTTTCCTTCACTTTTTCTAGCTCTTATAAATCTTCGTCCCTTACTTGCCTTAGTAAAGTCGTTATTTAATACAGCCTTTTTCCTCTTTGTTCCTACACCTTTGTTCCTACTTACCTTAGCAAGATAAGGTCTTACTAGCAATTCAAAGGTTGTTACTGCTGCAAATGGATTTCCTGACAAGTGGAACATTACTGTATCCTCATAAGTAGCAAAGATAGCAGGGGTACCAGGTTTTAGATTAACCCTCCAAAACAATCTCTTTGCACCCATAATTGGTAATACATCATGAATAATATCCTTATCACCAACTGATACACCACCTGTTGTAACAATTACATCAGCAGTTTTACTTACTTCTATCAATTTTTTTGCAGCAAGTTTGGGATTATCAGGTAAATAATCTGCTACCATAGGGGTGAATCCTAATTCACTAAGCCTTGAATATAAAAGGGTCAGATTAGAGTCATAAATCTTACCCATAGCTAATTCCTTGCCTGGAGCTACTAT
>CAZOSE010000107.1:0-7186 GCA_964582385.1 uncultured Lachnospiraceae bacterium | reverse complement strand
TAACAGGCAACTTGCTCCACTAATTCCCCTACTATTAGACAGTATGTACATGGAATTATCTTCTTTGTCTGTATTCATTACTATGTCCAATAATAAGTGATCTTGTAAGTTGTTACTGGAGGCCCATATATCATCATTTCCATTTTCTTTTATCCAGTCCTTGTTTAACATATCTAGTATTACATCATTCATATTTCTGATATTTGCTGGAAATAATCTAGGAGTATTAACAATTGCTGCATCCCTAAGTTCTTTTAATTTAATTTTCCATTCTTTCATATGTTCCTTTGTAATTCTAATAATACCTATACCTTTATTAGTATCTGTAGCTAAATAATGGAATGTAATTGCTAAGTCCAGGTAGAGAAGGTGGGGTACCTTTCGAAGTAGTCTACTGTTTTTCTCACGATTAACAATACGATAAAACACTCCATTTTTTATCTTGTCCCAACTAAAATCAATATAATTAATTTCATTCATTCCCTTTTCTAAATGTTCAAAATATGAATCTATAATGTTTTCTACTATTTCTTCAATTCTAAATCCATCTATGTACATTTCATAATAGGAATCTAGATAAATATTGGGGGATATGTAATTCTCATCGTCCTTTATTATGATTGCTACTAATTCTACAGAATTATTCTTTATAACCTGTGTTAATTCAATATTATAATTATCATCTAATATAGTCTTTAATTCTGCTAATATTTCTAATTGGAACTGTTCGTATGTTAGAACCTGGAAGATATTACTTATAGAAGTGTTAATGCTTTTATGATTTACTCTTGACATGCTTTCTCCTTTTTTCATTCTAATTGATGACAGACATCAATTAAAAGTTCTTATTTAGTTTAGTTTTGTTTTGTTTTGCTTTTTTAGATTGATGGATTTATGGATTGATGGACTGTAATCTTAAGATGTTTGAAAACGCAGATGTTTGAAAAAGATAATACAAAATAATCAACAGAAGGGATTAAAGATATTTATCAATAAAAATAAATGATTAGTAATTCAGTGTTTCTTAATGAAAATAGACGTTTTGTAATTTAATGTTCCTTAATGAAAATAGATGATTTGTAATTCAATGTTTATTAATGAATATAGACAGTTTTGTAATTTAATGTAATTTTAACAGGATATGCTTCTAATATCAAGTGTTTTAAGCCTCGCAAAACAGAGAAGAATTCTTGGTTCTATTGTTGATTTTGCCCTAAGTCAAACTTACTTAGAGAAATTAAAACCTGGGATGGCAAGTAAAATAGCCACATTCCAATTGAAGATAACCCAATCCCAGGAATATTGTAGCTTAACACATCAATCTTGGATAAGTTGTATAAAGCAACATTGATGTCACAAAGTATGAATAAGAATAAACCTATGGCAAAAACCTTAACCTTAGTTGCTCTTGTAAGTTTATATACATTAATGGAATCGATTAAGTTTAATACCAAGCTGACAAAGTAAAGGATAGCAAGAATTATTATTGCTATAACTAATTTGAATTTTTGCCCTCCACTGATGTTAGCCATGAGATTATAATCCTTTACTATATCTACCACCTCTAATTTATTAATAACTAATAATATAAGTAGCATTAATACTCCACTTGCAATTAAGAGATTTCGCCCTATATAAAGGTAGGGTGTGGTTTTTCTGTGATTAATTATACTTTCTTCAACCTTCCATCTATAAATGCGCATTAAGTAGAGAACCTGCACTACTACAAATGTTATAAGACCATAAATAATACAATTGGTAAATAACAAGAAGTAATCTGAGATCAAGGTAAAAAACAGAGCAAGTCTTAACAATAGTAGATCTACAAAGTCGTGTCCTGATACAGAATATGATTCCTGTCCCTTGCCATATGGGTTAATTACAAATAAAAAGCATATCAAAATGCTAATATACTTCATAACATTTGATATGCTTATATTTATTCTTCTAATATCTAAGTACATAAAAATACCATAAATAAAAATCTCCATAATAAGGAATATGGATATTTCTATAGATTTGCTTGGTTTTTCCTTTATATTCTCTAAATAGAACTTGGTCATCTTATAAACTTCTTTCATTTAACTATCAGTGGTACTCTCAATATACTCCTAGTTATCAGTAATGCTCTCAATATACTCCTAGTTATCAGTAGCATTATTAATACACCCCTGTTCCAGTAAGTTTATAACCTCTTCCTTAGAAACCGCTTTACTAAATAAAGGACCTTGTACCATATCACAATTTGCATGTTTTAAGAATATTTCTTCTTGTTTACTTTCAATTCCTTCTGCTATTACCTTAAGTTTAAAGGTTTTTATTAGATTAATTATAGCAATTATAACCTTTTGTTCATCTATGCTACCTATGGCTGAGCTAGTTAGTATTTTGTCTAGTTTAACATTAACTATTGGTAGTGTGTTTAAATATCTTATAGAGCTATATTTTGATCCAAACTTATCTATAGTAAACTTTATACCTAGTTCCCCTAACTTACTTATAGTAGTTTGGGTTTGCTCGATATCATCAATAGCAGTGTCTTCCGTTATCTCCAGAAGTAAGTTATTAGGATTAATCTCAGTTTTAGTAACCAAGTCCCATATTATAGAAACAAATTCCGGATTTTTAAACTCTAGTTTTGAAATATTATAGGATAAGGTTATATCTGAAAATCCCAGGTCTTGCATTTCTTTTAGTTGCTTGCAGACATCTTTAAGTGCCCATACACCTATAGGAGCAATAAGGCCTGTTACTTCTGCATAAAACATATATTCATTAGGATGAAGGATTCCATCTGTCGGATGATTCCAGCATATTAGTGCCTCTAAACCAACAATCTTGTTATCTTCCAAGGATATAACAGGCTCATAAAACAATTCAAACTCGTTGTCTTCAAAGCCCTTTCTAAGTTCAGACTGAATCTGTATCTTCTTAGTTATAGCTTCATTCATTCCCTCTTCAAAATAAACATAACGATTCTTACCATTGGACTTTGCACTTCGCATTGCAGCATTGGCATTTTTAAGTAAAGTAGCGGTATTACTGCCATCCTTAGGTGCAATAACAGCTCCTATACTTACAGATATGAATCTTTCCTCTGTTGATAAAACAAAGGGATAGCTAAATATATTAATAATCCTCTTTAATCTATCATCATATTCTGTAGGATCACTTATGTTTTGAGTTAGAATAACAAACTCATCTCCACCTATTCTTGCTAAATAATCATTATCATTAATTACCTGTTTTAACCTATGAGTAACATCAATTAATAGCTCGTCACCGTAAGAGTTACTTAGCTGGGAATTGATTTGCTTAAAATCATCAATATTTAGTAATAACAAACCTACGGTTTCTTCTTCTCTAAGGGTAAGCATAACGCTATCAAGAAGTTCCTTTAGAGCTATACGGTTAGGCAAACTAGTTAGACTATCAAAATACGCCATTTTCTTAAGTTTGTCGTTTATCTCTACAAGCTCATCATTCTTGTTTTGTAACTGAATATTATCATTATTAGTATCGCTAAATGTCTTTTCCAAATTCTTATGCTTAATACCAAGGCTTTTAGCTTCTTCCTGCTCATTGTCTAGCCTTGTTTGATTAACCTTGTTTTGTATGGCAAGATTAATACTAGTGATAATTAAAACCAAAGCCAGTACAAAAAAAACAGCAGCTAACCAAGGGGAGATAATTAAATCTTCCCTTAGCAGTGCTACTGCAAAAAATTCTAAATATATTTGTCTATTTATTATATACATGAATATTACTCCAAACGTAAAGTTATTTTTCTTCTTATAATCTTATTAGTGTATTGATAGATGTTACTGCTTGTCCTATATCAATATTATTATAAATCAATTTTTATATAAATCAACACAATTATATCGCAGTATAAGCCTTTTTACCAATAATTCCACACAATACTAAATCTATTCGACATATTGGACTAGAATTACCCATAAGATTACAATTTTAGCAGCTTTGAAAATGTTACTAAACACAGGGAAACTAAACCCCCAACTTCTTTACATTCTAAAGTATTATTATTTGTTTGACAAGTATTCGTGGATTCCATTAGCTGCATCTTTACCTGCACCCATTGCAAGGATTACAGTTGCAGAACCTGTAACAGCGTCTCCACCAGCAAATACTTTTTCTTTACTTGTTTGACCTGTTTCTTCGTCAGCTACGATACATTTCCACTTGTTAACTTCAAGTCCATCTGTAGTTGTAGGAATTAATGGATTAGGATTAGTACCTAGAGCCATGATTACTGTATCACATTCCATGTCAAACTCTGAGCCTTCAATTTCAACAGGACGTCTTCTTCCTGAAGCATCAGGTTCACCAAGTTCCATCTTAACAAGTCTAATACCTTTAACCCATCCAGCTTCATCAACTAAGATTTCTGTAGGATTACATAGTAAGTCGAAGATAACTCCTTCTTCTTTAGCATGTTCTATTTCTTCTCTTCTTGCTGGTAATTCTTCATCACTTCTTCTGTAAACGATGTGAGATTCTGCACCAAGTCTAACTGCACTTCTAGCAGCATCCATAGCAACGTTACCACCACCAACTGTTACAACCTTCTTACTATGAATAATTGGTGTATCATAAGATGGATCGAATGCTTTCATTAAATTGTTTCTAGTTAAATATTCGTTTGCAGAGAACACACCACTAGCGTTTTCTCCAGCAATATTCATAAACATTGGAAGACCTGCACCAGAACCTAAGAATACAGCGTCAAATCCTTCTTCTTCAAGTAGTTGATCTACAGTTATAACCTTACCTACTACTGCATTAGTTTCAATTGTAACCCCAAGCTTTTTAAGGTTATTAACTTCTGCTTGAACAACTGTCTCACTTGGTAAACGGAATTCTGGAATACCATACACCAATACTCCACCAGCTTCATGTAGTGCTTCAAACACAGTTACTTCGTAGCCCTTTTGAGCTAATTCGCTAGCACATGTTATACCAGCTGGCCCTGCACCAATAACTGCAACTTTCTTACCGTTAGTTACTTCTGGTTTCTCAGGACTGATGTTGTTAGCAATTGCATAATCTCCAACAAATCTTTCTAACTTACCAATAGATACTGGTTCACCCTTGATTCCACGGATACATTTTGCTTCACATTGTATCTCTTGAGGACAAACTCTACCACAAACTGCTGGAAGAGCAGAATATTTAGAGATTACCTCTGATGCACCTTCAATATCTTCTTGCATAATTTTATTAATAAATCCTGGAATATCAATTCCTACAGGACATCCTTCAACACACTTTGGTCTCTTACATAGTAAGCATCTAGAAGCTTCTGCCTTTGCTTCTTCTAAATCATATCCGTAGCAAACTTCTTCAAAGTTATTTACTCTTTCTTCAGCCGGTTGGTTTCTAACAGGAACTCTCTCAAGTACATTAACTTCAAACTTAGAGTAATCTATTCTTGCTTCAACTACCGCTTTGATTTCATCAGGATCTTCACAATCACAATCAATAGGTCTGTGAGTATCACCTTCAATATGCTTTAGTTCTTGTCTACCTTCTCTAGTTCTGTACATGTTTTGTCTTTTGCTTACTTCATCAAAATCTATTAGATGACCGTCAAATTCTGGACCATCTACACATGCAAACTTAACTTCATCTCCAACAGTGATTCTACATGCTCCACACATACCAGTTCCATCAACCATAAGTGGGTTCATACTAACTGTTGTTTTAATTCCAACTTGCTTAGTATATAAAGCAACGAATTTCATCATTACAAGAGGTCCAATAGCTATAACATGGTCATACTCTTTACCTTGATTCTCAACTAAATCTTTAAGAGCATCAGTAACATTACCATGTAAGCCGTAAGAGCCATCATCAGTTGCTACATAAACATTCTTAGCATACTTTCTTAAATTATCTTCTAATATAAGAATTTCTTTGTTTCTAGCACCGATTATTACATCAACATCTATTCCATGAAGTCCCATCCACTTTACTTGTGCATGAATTGGTGCAGTACCAACACCACCACCAATAAATACAATCTTTTGTTTCTTTAATTCTTCAATATCCTTAGGATCATAGCTAATTAATCCGGATTGCTCACCAAGTGGTCCTACAAAGTCTTGGTATTCTTCACCTACCCCATATTCAGCCATTCTATAAGTTGAAGCACCTGCTGCTTGATATACTATTGTAACAGTACCTTTTTCTCTGTCAAAGTCACAGATTGTTAAAGGAATTCTTTCACCCTTCTCATCCATCTTTACGATGATAAATTGGCCTGGTTCACATGCCTTAGCAACTAGTGGTGCATAGATATCCATTAGATAAATATTAGGAGCTAATAATTCCTTAGTTAAAATTTTGTACATTATGTATTTCCCTCCATAAAATAATATTGTTAATTTTTAAACAACCTTTACTATTATATAATAAATCACTAAAAAAATCTAGTGAATTATAAACTTAATTCATTAGTATCATTTACCATTATCAAGTAATTATTTCTAAATCTTTCATCAAAAGTTACATCTTCACCAAGCCACGAAGGCGGCCTAAAGTTTTTTGCAGTAATTTCGTCTGGGAATTCAACTTCGACAAAGTATAAACCTTCTAGTTTCTTGTGAAAAATATCCAATTCCGCCGTTAAATTATTGTCTAAAGGTATCAAATAACGAGTTTTTGTTATTATATTGTAATCTGCTTTTTCTAACAAATGATAATATGCTTCCTTTGAAATTGGTAGTTCCACTTCATTAGACCTAAGTGCAACTCTTTCTTTTTTATCTGATATCCCTTGTCTTGACTTATATGTTATCAAATAATCATCATTGCTCTTACGCACCCGTAGAACTGGATTTGTCATTGATAAATATCCTTGCTCGATCTCTACTTTTGGGTATTCCCTTAAGTTATGTGGCATTTCATTAACCAGAAACTTCTTCTCAATTTCCATTACTGCTCCTAAACTATGTCAAACATTTAACTAACTCATCTACTAGTATAACATATATTCGACATAAATGTATAAATAATTTATGGAAATTTTGAAATTTCCTTTTACTTGTCATTCTGAGTGCAACGAAGAATCTTTACTTGCTGTCATTCACAGTGTAACGAAGAATCTTCAATTTTGTCATTCTGAGTGAAACGAAGAATCTTCACAAAAAAAGATACCCCTCCC
>CAZOSE010000106.1:0-7198 GCA_964582385.1 uncultured Lachnospiraceae bacterium | reverse complement strand
AGCAGGTAAGAATGTTGATTTTGTTAATAAAAGTGCAATGAAGGGAACAAAGCTAGCTCATACAGATGGTGGAGTACCTAATCTACTAATAAATATTCCAGAACAAACAGAATTTTATTTGGGTGAATTATTTTATCTTTTTGAGTTTGCATGTGGTGTTAGTGGTTATATTCTTGGAGTTAATCCATTTGATCAGCCTGGTGTAGAAAGTTATAAAAAGAATATGTTTGCCCTACTTGGAAAACCTGGATTTGAAGAAGAAAAAGAAGAGTTGCTGAAACGTTTGTAATTCAAAGATTAAAAAGATTGAAAAGATTGAAAAGATTAAAAAATTCATATTGGAAATAAACTAAATAAGCAATTAATATTGAGGCATACTTATCTTACTTCTAAGCCTAAACAATTTATGTAAAAACTGTATAGGTAAGAAGTAAGATAGTTATGCCTCTTTTATATTGATAGGGTAGTGTAATTAATTTTGTGTATTTGGAAATAAATGGCTCTTTTCTGGTAAGAATAGTATATACAAACATACCTATCAGAAAGTAGATTTCCTCACACTTACTTCACCTGAGTTAAGATATTCAATTTCACCACTTTCATATCTTACTTTCAAGTGAAAGTCCTCATCAATATCTAAAGCCACAGCTTTTGCAGTATTATCAGGGCCTTTTATAACATTAATTTCCTTACCTAGAATCAGAGACCTATTCCTGTATTCTTCTAAAAAAGACTTCTTCTCTATGTCCTTATAATAATCCATAAAAGTATCTAAGATATCAGCAATTAACTTGCTTCTTAGTTCACTAGAATGGTCCTGTTGTCCAAAAACTGAAGTAGAAATATCCTCTAATTCTTCTGGAAAACCTTTATTTGGTGAAAAAACATTTATCCCTATTCCTAGGATAGCATACTTTAATCCGCCACCTTCTAAGTCTATAGAAGCCTCGGTTAAGATTCCAGAAACCTTTTTTTCATTAATAAATATATCATTAACCCATTTAATTTTTGCTTTTTTATCAGAATTTAGTTCTATTGCTTTTGCAACAGCAACAGCAGCACAAGTGGTAATAGATAGGGATTCATAAGCAGAAAGTTTTGGACGAAGAAGAATACTCATATAAATCCCAGTATTTTCAGGTGAGAAAAAGCTTTTACCTCTTCTACCACGTCCCTTTGTTTGATGTTCAGCAACAACAACTCTTCCTTCTTCTACCCCATCTTCAGCTTCTAATTTAAGCATAGAATTAGTAGATTCCAGCTCATTATAGACATCAAGATCAAAAATATTAGATTTAAGATATTTATTAATGCTATGATTAGATAAGATTTTATTATCTGCCTCTAAACAATACCCTTTATTGCTAACGGCTGTAATATTGTGCCCATCTTCTTGTAACTGCTTAATAGCTTTCCAAACAGAATTACGGCTAATATCAAGTGTATCTGCAATTTTGCTACCAGATATGTGGTTTCCTTTATATTTCTCTAAAATTTTAAGCACTTTACTTTTGGTAGTCAACATTTCACCTCCCAAGAATCAACAAAATTTTAAAACTAGTCATCTTCTTCTATAACTTCAATTTCTAAATAATCAAAATCTATACTTTCAATAAAATTATCTTGGTTAAATCTTGTTTTATCATGCTTCTTAAAATCAGAAATAGTAGCGTCTAACCAGATAGGTTTAGCTAAATCAAATTCATAACAAATATCATCAATTGCTTTAAAAACCTTTTTGGTTCGATTTAAATTATTATCATCATTCTCTATAACTATATCATTAATCAATCTATTTTCTTTGAAGACTTTTGCCCATAATCTAAACATAAAAACCTCTTTTCATAAATAATTCTCATATTATTATATAATAATATCATTGAAATCTTATAAAGGCCACTCTAAAAAAACTGGATATTAATAAATCCTATTCTAATTGGACAAACTATATATACCATTAATTATGTAAATATAGTATTAATAAGTAACTTTTATCAAGTGACATTTTATATTTAAGGAGGTTTATTATGTATAATCAAGATTTTGAAAAAGCCAAAGACAATAATGACAATATACCGGATAAGAATCCAAAACCTGAAATCCCAATACCCAGTACTACACCCCTTACAAGTCCTATTCCAATCCCAGGTATTGACAGAACTAACCCTACACCAGAACATGATACCACAAATATGCCTGAAGAAAATCCTATTCCCCTAGTTTTACCAGAAATTGATCCAAACACACGTCTGGATATAGACGAACATTCTCCACCGATAGCAGCAAATAGAATTGGATTTTATTGATTCTTAATTGTTTACAAAAGCTAACTTTGATAAATAGGGTAGTGCTTGTATTTTTTGTATATCATTTTATATAGGGTTATTGACATACAAAAGGTACAATTACTACCCTTTTTAGAAGATGAAGTATATTAAAAACCTTGCATTTTCACTCAACTTATTATACTATAAAGTCAATTGGTTAAGTGTTAGATAAGGAGTAAAACATGGCATATCAAGCCCTATACAGAAAGTTTCGCCCTCAAGAATTTAGTGATGTAAAAGGGCAGGACCATATAGTAACAACATTAAAGAATCAAATTAAGGCAAGTAGAATTGGACATGCCTATTTATTTTGTGGTACAAGAGGAACAGGAAAAACAACAGTTGCTAAAATTTTTGCAAAGTCAGTAAATTGTGAGAATCCAAATGAAGGAAGTCCGTGTAATGAATGTCAGACTTGTAACAGCATAAATAATCAGGTTGCGATGAACATTATTGAAATTGATGCTGCTTCAAACACTGGTGTTGATGATGTAAGAGAGATTATTGAAGAAGTTCGATATTCACCTACTCAGGGACGCTATAAGGTGTATATAATAGACGAGGTTCATATGCTATCTAAGTCAGCATTTAATGCACTATTAAAAACACTAGAAGAACCTCCTTCTTATGTAATATTTATACTTGCAACAACAGAACCACAAAGACTACCTCTTACAATACTCTCAAGATGTCAAAGATATGATTTTAAGCGTATTACCATTGATACTATAACCAGTCGCTTAGCAGATGTATTAAAGGAAGAAGATATACTATCTGAAGAGAAGGCCTTAAGGTATGTTGCTAGGGTAGCTGATGGGTCTATGCGTGATGCTTTAAGTTTGCTAGACCAATGTATCTCCTTTAATCTAGGAGAAGAACTAAACTATGAAAAGGTATTAAATGTTTTAGGTGCAATGGATGTTGAGGTATATTCGACACTATTGGATTATATTATAGAAGAGAAGGTATCTGACTGTATAGAATTTTTAGATGAAATTATCCTTCAAGGGAAAGAATTAAATAACTTTATCAACGAGTTTACCTGGTATTTGAGAAACATGTTGCTAGTAAAAACATCAAAGGAAAATCTTGATAAGATAGATATATCATCAGATGATATTCCGATTCTAGAAGGACAAATAGAAAAAGTTGAAATTAATACTTTGATAAGATACATACGAGTGTTCTCAGAACTATCTAACCAGATCAAATTTGCATCTCAATCAAGGGTCTTAGTTGAAGTTGCATTAATTAAGCTAATGACACCTCAAATGGAAACTGATTATGAATCTTTACTTGATAGAATTAGACAATTAGAGGCACAAGTTGAAAAAGGAGTTATTGTTCACAGTAGTGCTAATAGTGAAGAAGTGGTTACCAAAGAAAGTAGGTCTAATCAAAATGTTAGTACCAATGAAGTAAATGCAAAAGAAGCCGAAAGAATAAAAGAAATTGCTAAAGCCCTTCCAGAAGATATGATAGATATAGGTAGGAGTTGGAAGCGTATAGTTGCAAATGTGCCACCAAGTTGGAGGCCCAATCTAAGCAAATCAACACCTAGGGTAGGTGGCGATAATACATTAATACTAGTATGTTCAGACAAGTTGGATTTAGGAAGAATTTCTACTGACCAACATATTCAAGAACTGAAGTCAACTATTGCCAAGCTTATAGGTAAAGATTTAGATATAGATATCCAGTTTCAGTTAACTAACGATAATCAGGATAATACAAAAGAATATCTTGATTTAACAAAACTCATAAAAAACATTGAAATAGAATATGAAGATTAATTAAATAAAAAGGAGTTAAGATTATGGCAAGACGTGGAGGATTTCCAGGAGGAATGCCTGGTAATATGAATAATTTAATGAAACAAGCTCAAAGAATGCAAAAGAAAATGGAAGAAAAAACAAAAGAGCTTGAAGATAAAGAATGGGAAGCATCAGTAGGTGGTGGAGCAGTTACTGTTAAGGTATCAGGCTCAAAAGAAGTAACTAGTGTAGTTATTAAAGAAGAAGTAGTAGACCCTGATGATGTTGAAATGTTAGAAGATTTAATTATGGCAGCAGTAAATGAAGCATATAGAAAAATGAATGATGAAACAGATGCGATATTAGGTGATATAACAGGTGGTTTAGGTGGAGGTCTTCCTTTCTGATGAACTATTACAGTAATCAGATTAGTAAGCTAATCGAAGAATTATCAAGACTTCCAAGTATAGGGGCAAAAACTGCACAGCGTCTGGCATTTCATATAATTAATATGCCTAATGACCAAGTTAAAAGCTTAACAGAGGCCATATCGTCTGCAAAAGAAAATGTACAGTACTGTACTCAATGTTTAACACTAACAGATGATAAATTATGCCCTATTTGTTCTAGCCCTAAAAGGGATCAAGGTATTATTATGGTTGTTGAAAATTCAAGAGATTTAGCAGCTTATGAAAAAACAGGTAAATTCACTGGTGTATATCATGTTCTACATGGTGCAATATCTCCTATGAATGGAATTGGACCAGAAGACGTTAAACTTAAAGAGCTAATGACCCGTCTACAAAAGGATGTTGAAGAAGTTATTATTGCTACAAACTCAAGTCTTGAAGGTGAAACAACAGCAATGTATATTAGTAAACTAATCAAACCAACTAATATAAAAGTTACAAGAATTGCAAGTGGCGTACCAGTTGGAGGAGATTTAGAAAACATTGATGAGGTAACCTTGTTACGGGCTTTAGAAGGAAGAACTGAGCTTTAGAGCATTTACTTTGATTTGTCCAATGATAATAAACATTGGTGGGACATAATAAAGATTAGTGGATAATAATAAAGATTGGTTAAAACCCCGGCACTATTTGCAAGATAAGTCTTGCGAGTATTGCTGGGGCTTTTGTTTGGTGCGACCTACAAAGCCTCTGCAAAGCCAAATGCGGAGCATCGTAGTCAAACCCACAAGCCCAAGGTAATTCAAGGGACTAAGCCAATAAATAAATAATTAAATATATATTTTTTATAGCCTAAGCAAGTAGGATATGCCTTAACTGGGCAAGTTTTAGGAGTTGCATATGCCTAGAAACACCTCAGTTTCCACCAGACTTTATTATGATTTTTTATTGATTTATTTCCTTATTTTGACTTGTAAATGGCTGAAAACAGGGTGATTTCCCACCAAACTTTATTATTACTCATAAAAATAAATAAATATATAAATAAGGTTGTAGGCTAGTTGGTACAAGGCTTTGCAGGGTTTTATGAAATTTTGTGTTTCAACCAAACTTTATTATTATTTGACAGTTATATTAATAGTAATACAGTAGATTACATGGAGTTAATATATGGAAAAAGCATCTTTATTCTGGATTTTACTACTAATATTATTCTCTGTTTCAGGATGTAAATCAATTTTTCATGTTGAACTGGGAAAGTCTAATAATCAAAACCACGAAGCAACAAATGGTGGGTTAAATGTAGATAATCTACCTGCCAAGGAATCGCCTATGGAATTAAAGTTAGATAGTGGACAATACCCTGCAGTTTGGAAGGAAGAATATAAATATGGCATACCAATCCTGGTAAGTAACTTAGAAGATATAGAAATGATATTAAAAGTATAAAAACAGTAGAAGGGATAATATTAGATAGGCAAGCCCAATAGATGAGAATAATTTAATATTCAAATAGACAATACTAGTAAAATAGAAGATTTGTACGCAAAGGAGGAATTTAGAATGTCAAAATATAAAGTGATTTTTCATATTGATGAGATTGGTAAGTGGAAACTTGTGCTAGGAAACGTAAGTAATTTATTATATGCTATAGAAAATGAGGATTATGATGTTGAAGTTTTGGCAAATTCAGAGGCAGTTAAGTATTATGATACTTCTAAAGACTTAGACTCAGATATTAATACAATGGAAGGCCTAATTTTAAAAGGTGTAAAATTTGTTAAGTAATCTACCATGATATTAGAATTAAATTGTCTCCAGTTCATCACATATTAGGGAGTAATTATGGTTTTAAACATATATTTAAAAAAAAAGGTAGGAGTCCAATTACTAAGAACTGGACTCCTACCTTTTTAACTAAATTAATATAAATTATATTTATTCCTTAGGAAGTCTTTGGCTATACTTGGAAATAATGCATATGTCATTACATCTTCTTCAGTTTGTGCTAAGCCCGATGTTTCTTTTATCATATTGTTCCATTCAGGAGATAATAAACTTCCTGGACGAACAGAACTTACTTCTTCACCAGCGGCTAAAACTAAATCTTTAAGCTCTTTAGACACTTCACCTGGGGCTCTTCCGTATTCACCCTTAACATAAGCCTTTACTTCTTTTGATAAAAGAGAGTATCTCTTTCCTGTTAATACGTTAGAAGTTGCTTGTGCTCCAACCATTTGTGAAAATGGAGTTGCTAGAGGAGGATAACCCATGTCTTTTCTAACTACTTGTACTTCTTCAAAGACCTCATCTATTCGGTGTAAGGAATTCATCATTCTTAATTGACTTTCAAGGTTTGATAACATCCCACCTGGAATTTGGTGTTTTAAAATACTTACATCGTCGCCTATAAATGAGGTTAAGTATTCCTTGTTCTTCTCACATACAGTTCCAATATAATCGTCAATTTCTTTTAATAAATCTAAATTATATCCAGGATTTGACTTTGTTCCTTGCAACATAGCAGTCATAACTTCAGATGAAGGTAGTGATGCACCACCTGATAAATTAGTAGAGGTTGTGCATATATAATCTGCTCCAGCACGAATTCCTTCCCAATAAGAAGTTGCTGCCATACCACTAGTTGAATGAAAACTTAACTGAACTGGAAGATTTGTAGATTCCTTAATTGCTTTTACACTATTAT
>CAZOSE010000105.1:0-7278 GCA_964582385.1 uncultured Lachnospiraceae bacterium | reverse complement strand
ACCAGTCCCTCGTGGTGTTGGGCCAATGACAATAGCTATGCTCCTACAAAACTGCCTAGAAACTCTAAACTATAAAAAAACAATTAAGTTCTAGGTTTTATTAGATTGTTTGAGTGAATTTAAAAATAAAAAAGTAGGATGACACTTATACTTTGTGTCATCCTACTTTTTTATATTAGTAAAGGAAAGTTTACTTAATACCTTGTACCCTATGGACGTCCCTACCTTCTGTATAAAGGAGGGTTATTTTGTCCCCTATATCGTATCTAACTATTCCTATGTGTTCATTAACAATTATATCGTAGATAGAGTCGTCACCTTTAAGTATAATGTAGAAGTGAGTATTGCCTTCTTCTACAACTTGAGAAATCTTTGTTATAACTCCTGAGGCTTCTGGGAGTTTTGAAGTGTCAATTATTGATATATTGTTAGACTTAAGAAGATCAATATAACTTTGCTCAGCCTCTAGTATTGAGTCACCAATAGCTACTATTTGATATTGACGAATGTTAACCATAGCATAGGACTTAACCAAACCTGCAGCATCTTTTAGTGGTATAAAGTAGGTAGGTTCACCATTTATGTTTAAGAGTAGTGGGAAAGTGGCTTTATATCCTAAGTGCTGCACCTTACCTTCCGCTGATGCCATAGCTGAATATTCTTCGGCACCTGATATAGGATAATACTTAGTTTCTGCAGTTCTTTGATTCATAAGTACAAATCCTACATTAGAATCGTCACCACCAACTGAAGTAACTCCTGTGTAAACCCAAACATCATCATCTAAAGCTATATAATTATAACCAGCAGTTGTTTGCAAAGAATCTCTCTGGGCAAATACAGAGTTTAGAAAACCATGTTTTAAAGTTCCGTGATAGTCATATAAATCAATAAGTAATTCAGCTAAATAAACCCTATCAATCCATTGGGGCACTTCATCAACATCATAATCAGCATGCTCACCTGTTACTGCATTAACAACAACAACTCGGCCAATGGTTTCACCGCCAAATAGACCTATTTGATAGTCTTTAACAGGACAAATCCAGTGTGGAACTCCTTCGTCATCAATTTCAAAATTAAGTCTACTAAATATATAGGTTGGATATCTAAATCTTAAATACCTGTAGATGTTTCTACCAAGCACATCTGATTCTGTATACTTCATACCCTCTTCCAAATCAACAAGTTCTACTTGTTGATTAGTCATATTGATTTTAATATAAGCTGGAATACCCTCTTTAAAATTGTTAAACCACTTGAAGATACTTCCGTATTCTAAAGGGGTTACTCTAACGGGAGTTCCTTGGTAATTAATCTGTGTGTAGTTATCGGCAACCTCAAACTGGGATACGTATTCTACAATACTACCCATTTTTCTAGAGCCTAGTCTGTTTGCCGATTCCTTGTCTAAAACAGGAACTTCGTTGTAGGAAATTTCATAAATATCTTCAATAAAGTCTCCATCTTCAACAGTTAATAAACGTTGGTACTTGCCTGCATTAATTATAGGTGAAGAAAGAATATATCCTATAATGAATATAACAATTGATACCCCGGTAATGGATAAGGCTATTGCAGGAACCTTATTCTTAAAAACCAGTTTCTTTTGATACTTTAGTTCTTGCTCATCAACATTCAAAAAACCAACTATAGCAGTAATAATAAGTAGTCCTACTATTATAAATGACCAAAAACCTTGTGCATGGATATTAATTGGTGGAAGTACAATGTAATAGTAAATAAAACCAACTAATATTGCGGCGATCACACCTAAAATCTTTAAAGTTTTTTTCATAAATCCTCCTTAATTGTATTAATTAAAACAAACTATTCACCTAATATACTACTCTATTTCTCCTTAATAGTTCACTTAATCTACACATATGCATTATATGGTATGCATGATATAATCATATCAAATGATGAATCATTGTCAAGAAATTATAGATAGTTAAAGGGTTAAGTTTATACAAAATATAAGTAAAAAAATAAATCTTTAATTTTATGAATTATATGTTAGAATATTGTAGAAGTATAGCTAAAGTAAAAAGTGGAGGAATTAATGAAAATACTATATATATCATTAGGATGCGACAAAAACTTAGTAGACAGTGAAGTTATGTTAGCCCTAATAAAAAACAGAGGATTTGAACTAACAGATGATGAGTACGAAGCAGAGCTCATTATAATAAATACTTGTACATTTATTAATGATGCAAAGGAAGAAAGTATTAATACTATTTTAGATATGGCCCAGTACAAGGAAATAGGCAAACTAAGAGGTTTAATTGTTACAGGCTGCCTTGCTCAAAGGTACAAGGAAGAAATATTCAGCGAAATGCCTGAAGTAGATGCAATCGTTGGAACTACAAGTTATGACCAAATTAATAGTGTTATTGATGAAGTTTTAGAAGGTAATAAGTCTATTAAGATGGCAGACTTACAAAACTTATCTGACACAAGTATAGGAAGGGTTAATACAACAGGTGGATATTATTCCTATTTAAAAATTGCTGAAGGCTGTGACAAACACTGTACTTATTGTATTATTCCAAAGGTTCGTGGGAATTATAGAAGTGTAACAATAGAAAAGTTAATAAAGGAAGCAACAGATTTAGCTAACAATGGTATTAAAGAATTGATTTTAGTTGCTCAGGAAACAACCCTTTACGGCCTTGATATATATGGTGAGAAGTCCTTACCAAAACTATTAAAAGAGCTATGTAAGATTGAAGGACTAGAATGGATTAGACTTTTATATGCATATCCAGAAGAAATTACAGATGAGCTTATCCAGGTAATAAAAGAAGAAGACAAGATCTGTAATTATATAGATATGCCTATTCAGCACGCATCAGATGGTATACTAAGAAGAATGGGAAGAAGAACTAATAAACAAGAATTAATTGATATTATTAGTAAGCTTCGTACTAGTATTCCTGATATTTCCATAAGAACAACTCTAATTTCAGGATTTCCAGGAGAAACAGACAGTGACCACGACGAACTCTTAGAGTTTGTAGAGAATATGAAGTTTGACAGACTGGGTGTTTTTACTTATTCTAGAGAAGAGGATACTCCTGCAGCTACTATGGAAGACCAGATAGATGAAGAGGTTAAAGAACAAAGAAGAGATGAAATTATGTTATTGCAACAAGAGGTTGCCTTTGATAAAGGTGAAGCAATGGTTGGTAGGAAACTAAGTGTAATTATTGAAGGAAAACTACCTGATGATGAGGCATTAGATTATTCTGATGACCAAGTAAAATCAATCTATATTGCAAGAACATATAAGGACGCACCAGGTGTAGATGGATATATTTTTGTTCCATCAAGTAGTGAGCTTATTTCTGGAGAATTTTTAGATATTATAGTTACTAATGCTCAAGATTATGATTTAACTGGGTCTATATTATAAAGGAGGCTTACCATTGAATTTACCCAATAAGATAACTCTTGGAAGAGTTTTTTTAATACCAGTATTTTTAATATTTTATTTAACACCAATACCATATGGAGAATATATTGCAGGTATAATATTTATACTTGCAAGTATTAGCGATTTTGTTGATGGTCACTTAGCAAGAAAACATAATTTAGTAACGAATTTTGGAAAGTTTATTGACCCCTTAGCAGATAAGCTTCTTGTAGTTTCGGCCTTAATATGTTTTGTAGAAGGTAATTTAGTAGCAGCTTGGATTGTAATTATTATAATTGCAAGAGAATTCATAATTAGTGGGCTTAGACTTGTGGCAATTACAAGTGGAACTGTTATAGCTGCCAGTTCATGGGGCAAATTAAAGACTGTATCCCAAATGATTATGTGTATATTATTAATATTTAATTTCGATATTCCAATATTCAATATCCTCGAGCAAATCTTTATATATCTTGCTTTAATCCTAACAGTAATATCTTTGGTGGATTATATGTACAAGAATGTAAATGTTATACAAGACGGCATAAAGTAAAAGAAAAAGGTGGATAGTATTATGTCATTTTTAAAAAAGTTTACCCCTCCTAGTGAGAATCTTGAAGATGTTGTGGTAAGTCTACTTGAAAAACATAATCTAAAGTTAACCACTGCAGAATCTTGTACAGGTGGTCTTATATCAGGTAGAATAATAAATGTACCAGGTGCTTCATCGGTTTTAGACGAAGGCTTTATCACTTACTCTAATAAAGCCAAAGAAAAGTATCTAGGAGTACAAGGCAAAACCCTAGAAAAATACGGAGCAGTTAGTAAAGAGACTGCAATTCAAATGGCAGAGGGTGCTGCAAAAAACACAGGAAAAAGTGTTGGACTTGCTGTTACTGGTATCGCAGGCCCAGATGGTGGAACACAAGATAAGCCAGTAGGTTTGGTTTATATTGCCTGTTTTATTAATGGAAAAGTAAAAGTAAAAGAATTCATTTTCAATGGAGATAGGCAAACAATTAGAGAAAGTGCTGTTATTAATGCCCTTAACTTGTTGAGATTATCAATAATTAATCAATATGAAAAATGATTTTAAACTAAGAAAGGAATATATACTAGAAACTACAAATTATCAACTTGTAGTTTATGTATAACATAAAGTATGAAAGTAATTGTCATTGGAGGCGGCCCAGCCGGTATGCTTGCAGCAATTTTTGCAGCAAGAAATGGGCAAGAGGTAGTATTAATAGAGAAAAACGAAAAGCTAGGTAAGAAACTATTTATTACTGGCAAAGGTAGGTGTAATATTACCAATGCATGTGATACGGAGGATTTGTTTCCTAGTATAGTATCAAACCATAAGTTTATGTATAGTAGTTTTTATTCCTTTTCTAATTATGATATAGTTAAATTTTTTGAAGAATTAGGACTTAAAACAAAGGTTGAACGAGGGGATAGGGTTTTCCCGCGTTCAAATAAATCCTCAGATGTAATATCAGCCTTAAATAAGGAGCTTAACCGTTTAAAAGTAAGTATTCATTTAAACAGGGAAGTTACAAAAGTGATTACAAAAGATAATAAGTTTACAGGTGTTGAATATAGGGAATCTAGTAGTTTGCAAAAACCATACAAAGAAAAAGAACATAGAAACCATCAGAAAGATAACCATAAGGAAAACTATAAAGAAAACCATAAAGGCAGTCATAAGGACAGCCATAAGTCAAAACAAGCGCCTGATAATATCATCTATGGAGATAAGGTTATAATTGCAACAGGTGGTCTTAGTTACCCGATAACAGGTTCAACAGGTGATGGTTATAAGTTTGCTAAGAATATGGGGCATCTTGTTAAAAGGTCCTATCCATCCCTAGTTCCATTCAACATAAAAGAAAGCCATATAATTAGTGAATTACAGGGACTTTCCCTAAAAAATATAGAAATACAAATATTGTTAGATAATAAAGATATCTATAAAGAATTTGGTGAATTATTATTTACACACTTTGGTGTTAGTGGTCCAGTTATTTTAAGCGCAAGTAGTTATTGTACAAGCTACTTACCAGAAAAAGAACTCTTACTAAAAATAGACTTAAAGCCTGGCCTATCAAATCAACAATTAGACGATAGAATACTGCGTGACTTTGGAGAAATTAGCAATAAGCAATTTAAGAATTCCTTAGATAAGTTATTGCCACGTAAATTAATACCAGTTATAATAGGTTTATCGAAAATTGATCCTGAAAAACAGATTAATGTAATAACTAAAGAAGAAAGACAAAATCTAGTAACCTTAATAAAAGGGCTAGAACTTCATATAATTAGCACTAGAGAATTTAAAGAGGCAATAATTACTCAGGGTGGAGTAGATATAGCTAATATCAATCCATCGACTATGGAATCCAAACTAGTATCTGGAGTATCTTTCGCAGGTGAAGTACTAGATATTGATGGGCTAACAGGAGGTTATAACCTTCAAATTGCTTGGTCCACAGGATATTTAGCAGGAATGAATTAGGAGAAGATTATGAAAAATTATAGTATAGCAATTGATGGCCCTGCAGGTGCCGGAAAAAGTACAATAGCAAAGACTGTTTCTAAGCACCTTTCATTCATATATGTAGACACAGGGGCAATGTATCGTGCTATGGCTCTTTTTGTTTTAAGAAATAATATTGATCCAAATGATTCAGAGGCCATTTCTAAGGTGTATGATAGGGTAGATATTAATTTAGATTATATTGATGAGGAACAACATGTATACCTAAATGGTGAGAATGTAACAAGCATTATTCGTAGTGAAGAAGTTGGTAATGCAGCATCTACAGTATCTAAGCATTTAATAATAAGAGAAAAGTTAGTAGAACTACAACAGATAATAGCTTCAAATACCAGTGTTGTTATGGATGGAAGAGATATTGGAACAGTAGTTCTTCCAAATGCAGACCTAAAGATATATCTAACTGCAAGTGCTAAGGAAAGAGCCAAAAGAAGATACTTAGATCTGAAAGATAAGGGTATAGATGGAGATATTGACAAGATTAAAGCAGATATCATCTCTAGAGATGAACAGGATATGACTAGAGAAAATTCTCCCCTAACTCAGGCAGATGATGCTATTATGTTAGACTCATCAAATATGTCAATAGAAGAAGTAGTATCCAAAATACTAGAATTATTCAAAGGAAGATAAGAAAATATATTATATCCAAAGAAAGATAAGAAGATATATTATATTTAAAGAAGACGAAGTCGGTTATGCTAGCCATACATAAAGATGTTGAAAAGGCGTGGTGATTAAATGGGTGTTAAATTAGCATTATCAGCAGGTTTTTGTTTCGGAGTTGAAAAAGCTGTAAGTAAGGTTTATGATGAAATAGATAAAACTAAAACTGTTTATACCTTTGGTCCAATAATTCATAATGAAGAAGTTATTGATGATTTAGCCAATAAGGGAGTAAAGGTAATTAATTCAAAAGAAGAGATAAAAGATATTCTAGAAGGCACAGTAATCATAAGGTCCCATGGTGTCTCAAAAGAAATTTATGAAATAATAGAAAAGCAAGGTCTACGCTTAGTTGATGCAACTTGCCCTTATGTTAAAAAGATTCATAAAGTAGTTCAAAGAAAAACTGAGGAAGGTAGACATATTATTATAGTTGGAAACAGCGCGCACCCTGAGGTAGAAGGGATAAAGGGCTGGTGTAATAATAATTATACAGTCATAAAAGACGAAGAAGAAGCGAATAATTTAAGTTTTAGTCCTGATATAAAACTCTGTATAGTGGCTCAAACGACATATAACTACAATAAATTTAAAGAATTAGTTGAAATAATATCAAAAAAGGGTTATGATTGTA
>CAZOSE010000104.1:6784-7280 GCA_964582385.1 uncultured Lachnospiraceae bacterium | reverse complement strand
TGTCTACTTTCCTGTTTTTGAGTTACTTATATAATTACTTGAGAGTTAAAAGTCCTTACAATATTTATTTTTTAATACAAGTCAATATTTATATTGAACGAGTGTATTCTTTTAGCCACTCTTGTTGGTCTTGGCTTAGGTGGGGAGATATCTTTTGATATACTTCCTTGTGATACTTGTTTAATCTGTCTTTGTCTTCTTGACTTAAGTAATGGGTGTCAATTGCATCTAAGTCAATAGGAGCGAAGGTTAAAGTTTCAAAATACATGAACTGTCCGTATTCGTTTCTATTACCTTTGCAAGAAAGTAATTCGTTTTCAGTTCTAATTCCGTGGCTTCCTTCTATGTAAATACCAGGTTCATTAGAGGTAACCATACCTTCTTCAATAACACTATAACTTTCTTTTCCAGGAATGTGTTTCCAGCGAAAACTATTAGGACCTTCGTGTACATTTAGTAAATATCCAATTCCATGTCCAGTACCACATTTATAATC
>CAZOSE010000104.1:5904-6774 GCA_964582385.1 uncultured Lachnospiraceae bacterium | reverse complement strand
TTGCAAGGATATCAAGGTTAAGTCCGATGCAACCGTGTAAGAACTTAGCATTTGATAGGTTTAGCATACTTCTTAGGACTGCTGTAAAGTGTTTCTTTTGTTCAGATTCTACAGGACCTAGAGCCATAGTCCTTGTTATGTCAGTTGTTCCTTCGTAATATTGGCCACCTGAATCTACTAAGTAGAGTCCATTTGATTCTAAGGTTTTGTTAGTATCTGAAGTAGCAGAATAGTGCATCATTGCAGCATTTTCTTTGTAGGCTGAGATTGTATCAAAACTTGGTTCGATGAAGCCTTCTTGTTCTCTTCGGCATTCTTCTAAGTATTCCTGTGCACTTACTTCGGTAATCTCTATCTTACCAATATTAGTTTTAAGCCAGTACATGAATTTTGTAAATGCTACACCATCTTTAATGTGAGCATTTTTAAGATTTTCGATTTCTACCGGATTTTTAACTGCCTTCATTAAAATAGTAGGATTGTCATCATTTACAACTTTTATACATGGATTCAAGTTGCTAAATATTGTGTAGTTTACTTTTGTTTTATCTAGTAATACAACTTCAGTAGATAGTAATTTATTAATGAAGTTATATATTTCATCATAATCCTTTAAGATTATGTTATCAGTTTCGAATTTAGCTTTCATTTCTTCATTAAATTTGCTTTTATCTGCAAATAAAAAGACTTGTTCTAAAGTAATTACAGCATAAGCTAGAACAACAGGGTTAAAAGGGATATCATGACCCCTTATGTTGAATAACCAAGCTATATCATCAAGGGTAGTAATTATATGTGAAGTAGCATTTTTCTTCCTCATAACATCTCTTAAGTCTTCTAACTTATCATTAAATGATTTGCCAGCGAATT
>CAZOSE010000104.1:467-5894 GCA_964582385.1 uncultured Lachnospiraceae bacterium | reverse complement strand
AGATCTACTAAGTCCTTATCATAAACGATAGAAATATCTTTATCTTGAAGTTTTTCCTTTAGTTCCAGGCCATAACTTACACTGTTTACTCTACCGTCAAAACCTAAGTTTTGTTTTTCTTTTAGTTTATCTTTAAGAAATTCTATTGTGGTTGGAACTCCTTCTTCCCCCATTTTATAAAGGGTAATGGAACTTCCTTCTAACTGATTTGCCGCCTGGATAAAGTATCTTCCATCAGTCCAAAGCCCAGCTTCTTCCATTGTAACAACTAAGGTTCCTGCGGAACCGGTGAACCCAGACATATATTTTCTTGCCATAAAGTATTCACTTACATATTCTGATTCATGGGAATCTTGGGTTGGGATAATATAAGCATGAATATTATTTTCTGACATTAAGTTTCTTAATTTTTGTAATCTTTCTTTAATCAAGATATGTCCTCCTTCTATTTTAATATTTAGCTAAGGGTTGACACTACGGTCAACCCTAAATTATTTATTAGACTATATTTAGCCTATTGTTTCTGGCTCTGGATATGTCTCGCCAAATAGGTCTACTGTTACTTGTTTCATTACTTGTGGTTTTAAAGGTTTATCTGAGTAATCTGTTTTAACTTCAGCGATTTCATTTACAACATCCATACCTTCAATTACCTTACCAAATCCTGCATATGCACCATCTAAATGTGGTGAATCCTTATGCATTAGGAAAAACTGAGAACCAGCAGTATTTGGCATTGCTGTTCTTGCCATTGATATTACTCCAGGAGTATGTTTTAGGTCATTAGGGAAATTGTTTTGTGAGAATTCTCCCTTTATTGAATAACCAGGTCCACCCATTCCATTACCATTAGGGCAGCCTCCTTGAAGCATAAAGCCTGAAATTACTCTATGAAATATTATTCCATCGTAATAATTTTTTTGAACTAATGAAATAAAGTTATTTACCGTATTTGGTGCTATTTCTGGATATAGTTCAACTTTGATTTGTTTTCCACTTTCCATATCAATTGTTACTATTGGGTTGTTTTTTGCCATATTATCTATCCTTTCTGATTGTATCTTAAATATATAATTGTCTGTAGTATTGTTTTTAATATATTAATTTATTTACAGACATAAACTTAAAGCTTGATTTATATTAAGCCTTTTCTATACTATAATATCATAATTTGTGATTTTGGTAAAACATAATTTGTAATCTAATCAATTGATTAATTAACAACATCTTTTAATACTCTTGCAATGTTTTCATTTATTACTAAGTTAGCCCTTGTATCATAGTCAGTTGTAGATTTATTTATCAAAATTAGTTTGTTACCATTATAGTAATTTAGCAGACTAGCAGCTGGATATACAGTAAGAGAGCTTCCACCAACAATTAAGACATCGGCATTTCTAATATATGAAACTGACATATCTATTACATTTGAGTCAAGACCTTCTTCATATAATACAACATCTGGTTTAACCGTGCCACCACAAGTACATCTTGGGACATCCTTTGAACTTAAAATAAAATCAAGTAAATAAGGATTACCACATTCTATACAAGAATTTCTATGGACAGATCCATGTAACTCAAGGACTTCTTTACTTCCAGCTTTTTGGTGAAGGCCATCTATGTTTTGTGTAATTACCGTTTTTACCTTATTATCCTTCTCTAACTTTGCTAAAGTTTTATGGGCATCGTTAGGTTCAGCCTTTGGATAAATCATTTCCCTTTTATAATAGTTAAAAAAATCTTTTGTGTTTGACTTAAAAAAGCTATAGGATAACATCTGTTCTGGTGGATACTTGTATTTTGTAGATGATTTATAAAGTCCTGAATCTGAGCGAAAATCTGGTATATTACTTTCAGTAGACACCCCTGCACCACCGAAGAACACGATGTTATTGGAAGAATTGATTATTTCTTTTAGTTTTATAATTTTTTCTGTATTATTAAAACTTTGTTTATTCATAAAACAAAACACCTCCTCTTACTAGTATAACATAGGTGTTTGGGAAACTGTATTTTGTAATTTCATTTTTAATCTTTTCCAAAGATATATCTTTTGCAAATTTTTCGCTATAAAGGCATAGAACACACGATTTTAGCTTAAATATTTATTCTTCTTCATTTTAATAGAAAACTTTGCTATACTTAATTAAAGAATAAGTTTTTAAAAAAGTGGTTAATAAAGTAGTTGAGAATTTAAAAAGAACTATGTAAAGTGAATATAAAATATTAAATACTAGGAGTTGAAAAAGCATTGAATTACAAAAGAAATGTTGAGATTGTTGATATACAACAATTATCTAGTGATGTTTTTAGCATATGGGTTAAGGATTATGAAATAGCTAGCAAGGGTGAACCTGGTCAGTTTGCCTCCCTCTATTGTAACGATGAAAGTCGTTTATTACCAAGACCAATTAGTATATGTGAGATAAACAAAAAAGAGAGTTTAGTAAGATTTGTTTACAAAGTTGTAGGCGTTGGTACTAAAGAATTCTCCAAATTAAAAGTATCAGATACAATTCAAGTTCTAGGGCCTATTGGAGAAGGCTATAAGTTAGAAGGTAAGAATGTCCTAATAGTAGGTGGTGGAGTAGGTATTCCTCCCCTTTTAGAACTTTCTAAACAATTAGATGCTAATAAAAACATTGTACTAGGTTTTAGGGATGAGCAATTTTTAGTTGAAGATTTCAAAAGTTATGGACAAGTTTATATTTCTACTGAAGACGGTTTAAGTGGAACAAAGGGCAATGTAATTGATGCAATTATTGAAAACAAGTTACTTGAAAATAATAAAATTGACATGATATTTGCTTGTGGCCCAACACCAATGCTTCGAGGTTTAAAGGAATTTGCAAAAGAAAATAATGTTAAAGCACAAATATCTCTAGAAGAGCGAATGGCTTGTGGAGTTGGTGCTTGTTTATCATGTGTATGTAAGACTAAAGAAAAAGATAGTCATACTCATGTGCATAACGCTAGGGTATGTATAGAAGGCCCAGTGTTTTATGCAGATAAAATAGAGATATAATATACATTTGCATTAAGATTAAAGGAGAAAAGTATGTCTGATAACAAGATAAATATGGCGGTAAATATTGCAGGGGTTGAATGGAAGAACCCTGTGACTACAGCTTCTGGTACCTTTGGCTCAGGAATAGAATATAGTGATTTTGTAGATTTAAGCGATCTTGGTGCAGTTACTAGTAAGGGAGTTTCTAATGTTGCCTGGGAAGGGAATCCTACTCCAAGAATTGCCGAAACAGCAAGTGGTATGTTAAATGCAATAGGCCTTCAAAACCCAGGAGTAGAGGTGTTTATAAAAAGGGATTTAGTTTTTTTGAGGCAGTTTGATACTAATATAATAGTAAATGTCTGCGGTAGAACCCAAAGTGATTATTGTGAAGTAGTTGAAAAGCTAGCAGATTATGATGTGGACATGCTTGAAATCAACATTTCCTGTCCTAATGTAACAGAAGGTGGAATTGCCTTTGGTCAAAACTGTGACTCAGTAGAGGCCATAACTAAAGCCGTTAAGAAATATTCAAAACAGCCTATTATAATGAAATTAAGTCCCAATGTAAGTAATATTGGTGAAATAGCTAAAGCAGCACAAGCTGGTGGTGCTGATGCAATTTCTATGATCAATACACTAACAGGAAGTAAAATTGATATTCATAGAAGAAAATTTGAACTTGCCAATAAAACTGGTGGGCTTTCAGGACCTGCCATTAAACCAATTGCAGTTAGAATGGTTTATGAGGTTGCAAAAGCAGTAGAAATTCCTATCATTGGTATGGGAGGAATAATGAATGCCGATGATGCCATTGAGTTTATACTAGCAGGTGCAAGTGCAGTAGCAGTAGGGACTGTAAATTTTGCAAACCAAAGGGCGACTAAAGAAATAATTGATGGGATTTATGAATACTTGAAAATGTACAACATTAAGGATATTAATGACTTAGTAGGATGTGTGGAGTAATAATAAAAGGAGATTAAGATGAAAACATATAAAAAAGAATTTATTGAATTTATGGTGGACTGTGGAGTGCTTAAGTTTGGAGACTTTGTAACCAAAAGTGGGAGAAATACACCGTTTTTCATTAATACTGGCTTTTATAGAACGGGTTCACAGCTTCAAAAACTTGGGGAGTATTATGCTCAGGCAATAAAAGAACAGTTCGATGGAGATTTTGATGTGTTGTTTGGACCAGCTTATAAAGGTATCCCAATAAGTGTTGCAACTACAATAGCCTTAAGTCAAGAATACGGTAGTGAAGTAAGATATTGTTCAAATAGAAAAGAAATAAAAGATCATGGTGACACAGGTATACTTCTTGGTGGACCAATTAATGATGGTGATCGTATCATTATAATTGAAGACGTAACAACGGCCGGAACTTCAATTAAAGAGACTATGCCTATTCTTAATTCGATGGGTGATGTTGATGTCCTAGGTCTAGTTGTTTCTGTTGATCGCTGTGAAAGAGGCCAAGGAAGCAAGAGTGCTTTAGTTGAAATTGAGGAAACATATGGTATGAAAACTACAGCTATAGTAACAATGGATGAAGTAGTTGAGCATTTGCATAATAGGCCGTATAAGGGTGAAATAATAATTGATGATACAATAAAGGCTGCAATAGATAAGTATTATGATAAATACGGAGTAAAGTAATAATAGAATAACATATAAAAAGGTCTCTATAGATTGAACCAACTTTCATAAGTTAGACTTAAAAATCTAAAATATGAGAGATAAGTTCAATCAATAGGGACCTTTTTACGTTTAGTTATAAAATGCTAATTATAATAAGAATGGATCATCCATAGGGTCTATAAACATCTTTGGATCATAGTCAGTTTTAATTTCTTCCTGGTTTGGAAGACTGGAAATATCTAATGAAGGAACATCTAATTCAGGATGTTTGTTATTAGCTTCGTAATTAGCTGCTTGGGAATTTCTTTTTGGAAGATTTAGGTCTACATCATTAATATCAATATGTAATGCTTCGGCTACACCTTTACCATACTCCGGGTCAGCTAGGTAGCAGTTATTAATATGTCTGTGTTTAATTTGTAATGTAGAATCACCCATGTTTCTTGCAGTGTTAGCAAATAATACACGTTTTTGATCATCAGTCATTGCGTTAAATAGAAGACCTGTATGTGTGTAATAGTCACTATCATCTTCTCTAAAGTCGTATCTGTATACATCCCCGCCTCTTTCAAGAGGTTCTTTAAGTCGAGGGTCATCTTTCCAGTTACCATAGCTGTTTGGCTCATAATGAAGCTCAGAACCTAGATTACCATCAACTCTCATTTGCCCATCACGGTGGAAGGAATGAGGATGTTTAACACCATTTGGTGCGTTAACAGGAATTTGATGGTGGTTTACACCTAAGCGATAACGCTGAGCGTCTCCATATGAGA
>CAZOSE010000104.1:0-457 GCA_964582385.1 uncultured Lachnospiraceae bacterium | reverse complement strand
ATTTACAGTTTGAGAAAAATCAGAAGTTAGGTAGATCAGAAAAAAATATATTGAATAAGATTATCGCTAATGGAGAAGTTTACTTTAATTATAATTTAGGTAAGAATAATCCGATTAGTGCGATGCAGGGAACAACACTTGCTGGGTTAAAAGCTGCCTGTTCAACCTGTGCGAAATAGTTATCAGGATTCTTGTTTAATTCGAAATATCCAACTGGAATTAGTGGGAAATCTTTTTTATACCATACTTTTGTTAAATCAAATGGATTATATGGCATATTATTTGCTTCTTCTTCAGTCATTATCTGTACGTACATGTCCCAACGTGGATACTCACCGTGTTCAATAGCATTATAAAGGTCTCTTTGATGACTCTCTCTATCTCCTGCAACAACTGTTGCAGCTTCTTGGTCTGTTAAGTTTTGAATTCCTTGTTTAGATCTAAAATGGAATTTAAC
>CAZOSE010000103.1:1317-7308 GCA_964582385.1 uncultured Lachnospiraceae bacterium | reverse complement strand
TGGTGAAATAGATGTAATAGCAAAAGAAAGTGGTTATCTTGTATTTATTGAAGTAAAGTATCGTTCCACCACAAAAAAGGGTTATCCCCATGAAGCAATTAGTAGCTACAAGATGAATAAGATAATAAATACAGCCAAGCACTATATCCTGACTAACAGGCTATCCTTTGATATCTCTATTCGCTTTGATGTTGTAACTATCCTTGAAAAGGAAGTAAATATTATTAAAGATGCATTTCAACTATAGGGATTAAGATATTAACCAGCTTTCTAAAAATGGAGGAAGTATGAAATTTTTGAATACAAACAAGGCTATCTTAGAAAATGATGGAAAGGCACCTTTCATTTCTTTTCCAGCCTTATCTAAGATTTCTTTTATTAAACACGGTTTTTCAACAAGATTAGGTGGAGTAAGTGAAGGTCATCTCTCTTCCATGAACCTTGATTTTTCAAAAGAAGAAAGAAGTAATGTACTTAAAAACTTCCAATTAATTAGTGATAGTATAGGCCTAAACCATGAAGAACTGGTTTTTTCTCACCAAGTACATAAAACAAACATTCACCTTGTAACAAACAAGGATAAAGGAAAGGGTATAAGCAAACCAAGAGATTATAGTGAAGTAGATGGTCTTATAACCAATGTTCCTGGGATACCTCTTGTTACATTTTATGCAGATTGTGTTCCTTTATATTTTGTGGACACTAAAAACAAAGCAATTGGTCTTAGCCATTCAGGATGGAGAGGAACAGTTGGAAAAATAGGTGAAAAAACAGTAGTTGCAATGAAAGAGAAATTTAAATCATCTCCTGAGAATATAATTGCCCTTATAGGCCCTTCTATATGTAAGGATTGTTATGAAGTAAGTGGGGATGTAGCTAAAGAGTTTTATAATGTTTTTACAAAAGAACAATATAAAGACATATTAGATGAAAAAGATAATAACAAATATCAGCTAGATTTATGGAAGGCTAATTATTACATACTATTAGAAGCAGGTTTGCTAGCTAAAAACATTCATATTTCAGGAGTGTGTACAGCTTGCAATGATAATCTACTTTTCTCTCACCGTGCTAGCAAGGGCATGAGGGGAAGTTTGGCAGCTTTTTTAACCCTTAAAAATGTTATTGATTAATAAAAATCAAACTGATATACTGTATTTTGAGAAAAGAGTTGATAAACCTTGAAAAATAAAGAACATATCGTCTTTAAAGTAATTCCTAGTAGTATTGCAGAGGAACTAGGAATTGAGCCAGGAGATAAGTTACTCCAAATAAATGGCCATGAAATATTAGATGTATTTGACTACCATTATGGATTAAATGATGAAGAAGTAGTTTTGTTAATAGAAAAACCAGATGGCCAGCAGTGGGAATTTGAAATAGAAAAAGAACTAAACGAAGATTTGGGTATAGAATTTGAAGATGGACTAATGGATTCATATCGTTCTTGTACTAACAAATGTGTCTTTTGTTTTATTGACCAGATGCCGCCTAATATGAGAGAAACCCTATATTTTAAAGATGATGATGCAAGATTATCATTTTTACAGGGTAATTATATTACACTAACTAATCTATCCGATGAAGATATAGATAGAATTATTTATTATAAATTATCTCCTATTAATGTTTCTATTCATACAACTAACAAAGAGCTTAGAAAACAAATGTTAAACAATAGGTTTGCAGGAGATGCCCTTGATAAATTAGAGAGGTTCTATGATAATAATATTACCATGAACTCTCAAATTGTACTTTGCAAAGGCCTTAATGATGGCAAAGAACTTGAAAAAACTATAAAAGATCTAACAAAGTATATGCCAGTTATGAATAGTCTATCCATAGTTCCAGTAGGACTTACTAAGTATAGAGATGGACTTAGTAATCTAGAAAAGTTTTCACCAGAAGACTCAAAAGAAGTGGTAGATATAGTTAGCAAGTGGCAGAAGTATTCTTTAGAAAGGTATGGCAAACGCTTTGTATTTGCTAGTGACGAATGGTATCTTACTGCAGGGCTAGAAGTTCCACCTGAAGAAGATTATGAAGGATATTTGCAAATAGAAAACGGAGTAGGAATGATTCGTTCCTTTGTAGAGGAATTTAAGGCAGAGTCTTCTAATGTTTCTTATGATGAATCTTATACTAATAAAGAAAGCACCATATCCCTTGCAACAGGGGTCCTTGCTACACCTGTAATTAAAGAGTTTATAAAAGAGATTAACAAAACATTTCCTAGTATAAAGGTGAATGTATATACTATTATGAATGAATTCTTTGGTACTAATATTACAGTTGCAGGATTAATAACAGGCCAGGATATAATAGAACAATTAAAAGATAAAGAACTTGGACAGACCCTTCTTCTTCCTAGTGCCCTATTAAGGCATGGGGAGAATGTTCTATTAGATGACTTAACTGTTGATGATATTGAAGAGGCTCTAAATATAAAAATAACTATAGTAAATGATGATGGTAAATCCTTTCTTAAATCAATAATAGACCAAGCTATTAATAAAAGTGAAGCTACCAATAAAGGAGAATAACATGAGTAAACCAATTGTTGCAGTAGTAGGAAGACCAAATGTTGGTAAATCAACATTGTTCAATGCTCTTGCAGGAGAACGTATATCTATTGTTGAGGATACACCTGGTGTAACTAGAGATCGTATTTATGCTGATGTAGAGTGGTTAAATTATAATTTCACGTTAATTGATACTGGCGGAATAGAGCCAGATAGTAAAGATGTAATGCTATCTTATATGAGAAGTCAGGCAGAAGTGGCTATTGATACTGCAGATGTAATTATGTTTGTAGCTGATGTAAGACAAGGTCTTGTTGATGCAGACTTTAAAGTTGCAGATATGCTTAGAAAATCAGGCAAGCCAGTTGTTTTAGTTGTGAACAAGGTTGATGATTTTCAAAAGTTTATGCCAGATGTATATGAATTTTATAACCTAGGAATTGGAGAACCTAATCCAATATCAGCATCAGGAAAATTAGGAATTGGTGATATGCTAGACCAGGTGGTTGAGCATTTTCCTAGTAAAGATTCCTCTGATGAAGAGGATGAAAGGCCTAAAATTGCCATTGTAGGTAAGCCTAATGTAGGAAAGTCATCTCTAGTTAATAGATTAGCAGGTGAAGAGAGAGTTATTGTAACAGATATTGCTGGAACTACAAGGGATGCAATTGATACAGTAATAAAGTTCCATGGTCAAGAGTTTACATTTATTGATACAGCAGGACTTCGTAGAAAGAACAAAATTAAAGAAAATATTGAATATTTCAGTATTGTTAGAACAGTAGCAGCCATAGAAAAATCCGATATTGTAGTACTTTTAATAGATGCCGAGGAAGGTGTTACAGAGCAAGATGCAAAGATTGCAGGTATAGCTCATGATAGAGGAAGAGGAATAATAATAGCTGTAAACAAATGGGATGCTATAGAAAAAGATAATAAAACTGTTAATGAATATACAGACCAGATAAGAAAGGTATTATCGTTTATACCATATGCAGAGATAATCTTTATATCAGCCCTAACAGGCCAAAGAGTAAACAAGTTATTTGATGTAATAGAGCAAGTAATACAATTTCAAAACTTACGTGTACCAACAGGAGTATTAAATGAAATCCTAACTGAGGCAACAGCCCTTCAGCATCCACCTACAGATAAAGGTAAACCGCTTAGAATATTTTACATTACTCAAGTTTCCATAAAGCCTCCAACCTTTATATTATTTATTAATGATAAGGCTCTAGCACATTTTTCATATATTAGATATATAGAAAACAAAATCCGTGAAACATTTGGATTTACTGGAACATCTCTCAAGATAATTACTAGGGAGCGAAAGGGAAATAAGGAATGATGATTTTTAAGGTTATTATATGTCTTATTATAGGTTACTTTTTTGGTAACATTTCATTTAGTTATATAGTAGGAAAAACCCATAATTTAGATATTAGAAATCACGGAAGTGGCAATGCTGGTACAACTAATGTTATGAGAGTATTAGGAGTAAGAGATGGTTTAATCACATTTTTAGGTGATGCTCTTAAAGCTGTTTTTGCTATGTGGATAATAAGATTCGTATTATATCCAGGCGATGATACCTATATACTTTTATCCTTAGTTACTGGCATTGGAGTTGTACTTGGCCATAATTATCCTTTTTGGTTAGAAGGTAAGGGAGGTAAAGGAATAGCAGCTACCGGTGGTGTTATGTTTGCCCTTGACTTTAGGCTTGCTATTTTGGCTATTCTTATTTTTGGCTCTATTGTTTTAGTAACTAAGTACGTATCAATAGCTTCTTTAACAATAATATTCTTACTTCCTATATGGTTAATTATAAATTATCCAGGGGAGAGGCACTTACACTTAATAGGCTGGGTTTTTGTAATATTTGCTTTTTATAGACACAAAGATAATATAAAAAGATTAATAAGTGGTACAGAAAATAAAGTTGGGAAAAAGAAAAAGCAAGAATAGGAAGTTAGAAATGAGGAAATAAAATTGATTAATGTAGGTATTATAGGTTCAGGTAGCTGGGGCAGTGCCTTGGCTATTTTGCTTGGTAATAATGGTCATAATGTTTCTATGTGGACTCATACCTCTTTAGTAATTGAAACATTTAATAAAACTAGGGAATTAAAGAAAGCCCTTCCAGGTGTAGTTTTTCCTGATTCAATCGAAATAACAGACAATTTAGAAACTGTATGTTCTAACAAAGATATCCTTGTGTTTGTAGTTGCCTCCCCTTATATAAGAAGCACAGCCCTAAAGGCAAAGCCTTTTATTAAAGAAGGACAAATAATAGTAAATGCAAGTAAGGGAATCGAAGAAGACACTCTTTTTACCATAACAGATGTTATATCAGATGTTTTACCTAAGGCGGAAGTTACAGTTCTTTCGGGTCCTAGTCATGCTGAAGAAGTAAGTAAAAAGATTCCAACAACAGTAGTAATAGGATCTGAAAACCCCGATACCGCTAATTATTTACAAGATATATTTATGAGTGAGCGATTTAGGGTTTATACTAGTACAGATGTGCTAGGAATTGAACTAGGCGCCGCTTTAAAAAACGTAATTGCACTAGCAGCAGGAGTATGTGACGGATTAGGTTTTGGTGATAACACCAAGGCTGCTTTAATGACAAGGGGTATAGCAGAGATTGCAAGGCTAGGAATAGCCATGGGTGGTAAACCAGAGACCTTTGCAGGCCTTTCAGGTGTAGGAGATCTGATTGTTACTTGTTCAAGTGTTCATAGTAGAAACAGAATGGCTGGATATTATATTGGCCAAGGCTCAAGTCCAAAAGAAGCTATGGAAAAGGTTAAGCAAGTAGTAGAGGGAGTAAACTCAGCTAAAGCAGCATTAGAACTAGCAAGAAAGTTTAATGTTGAGATGCCTATTGTAGAACAAGTTAACCAGGTTCTGTTTGAAAACAAAGATGCAAAAGAAGCAGTAGCAGACTTGTTACTTAGGGATAAGAGGGAAGAATTCTAAACTTGTATGTCCTTTGAATTTGTCACCTAGAGTCTGGGGGAATCTCAGCTTTTAATTAAAAGTCAAATAGATAATTAATAAAGCATTTATTTATGGGCATGAAATATGCGCTTGTACATAAGTGCTTTTTTACTTTGTAGGGAATTCTTTAAAATTCATAGGAAGAATATCAAATTTATAATTAAAAAAAGCAAACAGATAAAACTAGTATCTTATTAATATTTCATGAATGTGACAAATGGAAGAATTATGTAGGAAATAGTCACTTATAGTCATTGACATACATAGGTGTAATTTAATATAATATGCATAGAATGTAAAATTATTCATGTTTTACCAAAAGTTTTTAAGGAAAGAAATGGTGGAAGTTATTTTGGCAAAAGATAATGAGATAAATTTGAAGAATAATATTGCGATAGAATCTAACAAAAGAATTTTTATGCGTTATTCAAGGCGTTTTATACATATTATCAGAAATTAG
>CAZOSE010000103.1:0-1307 GCA_964582385.1 uncultured Lachnospiraceae bacterium | reverse complement strand
GTACAAAAGAAAAAACAGGTTCATAGTCTTTACAATTAGCCCACTGTTTTTTATTATATTAACTATATTATTTATAAATTCAGCTGTTGTTACTAATGCTTCTGTTCCGCAACTTGGATCAGTTACTGGAAATAATGTTAATGTTAGAAAGGAAGCTACAACAAGTTCTGACTCAATCTGTGTTCTAAACTATGGTCATAAAGTAAATGTACTAGGGAAATCAGACAGATGGTATTCTATTGAGTTTGATTATTATGGAAGTACGATAAAAGGCTGGATGTATGACCCTTACATAAAAATAATTGGTGACGTGGCTGATAATAGTAATTCTGATTTTGAATCACAGCTTGATTCACAAGGTTTTCCTGAAAGTTATCGACCTTATTTGCGTTCTTTACATAATAAATATCCTAATTGGAAATTTAATGCCTTTGACACTGGGCTTGACTGGGAAAGTGTAATAAATAAACAAGGTGAAGGTGAAAAAAGTTTAATTGGTTCTGGAAACTTAAACTCTTGGTATGATCCGACTTATTATGATTTTGATAAAAAAGTATGGAACCACAGTTCTCAGTCAGGATGGCTTATGGCATCGGATGAAATTATAAAATACTACATGGACCCAAGGAATTTTTTAGATGAAAGTAATATTTTTCAATTTATACTTCTTGAATACGATAAGAATATGTCTGCTGATGATGTTAATAAAATAAGAGAAGGTGTAATGAACATTATAAGTGGTACATTTATGGATAGTAGAGCATATCCGAATGCATATCCCAATAATAGTGAATTTCCTACATATTTTATTAATTCAGCTAATGAAACAGGAGTACCCCCGTATCTGCTAGCAACTAGAGTGAGGCAAGAAGTTGCAAAATCTAGTGGTGGATTTAGTACGATTGTGTCTGGTGCTGTAACAGGTTTTGAAGGATATTATAATTTCTTTAATATCGGAGCATATCCTACTAAGACTCACCCCACCATTACAAATGGTTTGATACATGCCAGAAGCAAAGGATGGGATAGTGAACAAAAATCAATTACGGGTGGAGCGGAATTTATAAACGACCGTTATATTAGCAAGAATCAAGACACTCTTTACTATCAAAAATACAATGTTTCATCTGGAACATCAAAAGTTGGATCCAATCAGTACATGCAAAATATTCAAGCACCATACAGTGAATCGAGAAATATGTCTAAAGGAATATCAAAAGAGCTTCCGTTAATTTTTGAAATCCCGATTTTCAATAATATGCCAACGAGAGCTTATCCGCAACCAAGATCTAATGATATACCTATGA
>CAZOSE010000102.1:5910-7588 GCA_964582385.1 uncultured Lachnospiraceae bacterium | reverse complement strand
TAAGGATATTTGCCTTGAAGTTGAACCACCTGATGCAGATATATCAACCAGGCGAATTGGATTTTATAAACGAAATAATTTTCACCTTAATGATTATCCATATTTGCAGCCTCCGATATCTCAAGGCAAAAATACCATTCCATTATTTATTATGACTTCAGGTAGCAAAGTGGATGAGGACACTTTTGAACATATAAAAGGAACTTTGTATAAGAGGGTTTATAATTACATATAAGTAAAGTGATTTATTCTTTTTTATTTTTGCAAATATTATTTCAATAATTTGGACACAATAGAGTTGAAAAGCAAAAATAGGAGGTAAAATATGGCAATAGTAAAGGTGATAGAAATTCTTTCAGAATCAAAAAATGGATGGGAAGCAGCAGCGCAGGAAGCTGTAGCCGAAGCAAGCAAAACAATTAATGACATTCAAAGTATCTATATTGAGAATTTCCAAGCAATAGTTGATAAAGGGAAGATAGTCAATTATAGAGTTAACTGTAAGATATCATTTATTGTAAATCATTAATTCCTATCCCTAAAATTATTTTGTATAAAAAGTGATGGACTTAACCTTATTTCAGTTGCAAGGATGAGGGCTAAGTTCATCACCTTTTTAGTTTGTTCTGGACATATATACATAACAGACTTTTAAACAAATCAACCAAAGTATTCATAAAATTTTCTACAATGTAATATTTCAATATGTAGTGATTTTATAAATAAAATGGGTTATTATGTATATGCTGCAAAATTTACTAAGAAAAGAAGGCGGGTTATTAAAAAAGGCTAAGTATAATGCTAGAGCAGGTGTATTAAAGGGTTAGATTACAAAAGTAATTGGAGATATAACTGGACTTACGAAAGAGCAAACAAGAAAAAAGAGAGGAAATTAATAAAGAATAATTAAAACACAAAATCATCACACAAATCCATGGACTAATGTTTGAATCTTTGCTAACTTCTGATATAATGTTATAATATGGTTGTTATATAATAATCATCCATAGAATATTAATAGTAAAGTACATAACTAAACAAAACAGATGAGGATAGTCGAGGTTAGTCTAGATGAAAGAGCAACTACTTAGCTTAAATAAAGTTAACAAATATTTTGATAAATCACATATTTTAAAAGATATTACATTAGATATTAGGGATGGAGAATTCCTTACCCTTTTAGGTCCTTCTGGTTGTGGAAAGACAACTCTACTTAGGTGTATTGCAGGACTTGAAATTATTGAATCAGGAGATATTTTGTTAAACGGTGAATCAATTAAAGATTTGGCACCGAATAAACGTAATGTTAATACCGTTTTTCAAAACTATGCATTATTTCCTCATTTAAATGTTTATGACAATATTGCATATGGTCCAAGAATTAGGAAAGACATGAATGAGGATGAGATTAAGGCAAGCGTAGGTGAAATGCTTGAGTTAGTTAGGATGGAAGGTTACGAAGACAGGATGACTAATCAACTCTCTGGTGGCCAAAGGCAAAGAATTGCCATTGCTAGAGCTTTGATTAACAAACCAGATATTTTACTTCTAGACGAACCGACAAATGGTATTGACCTTAATGCTATATTGTGGCTTCAAGAGTTCCTAATCAATTTTCCAGGAATAGTTATCATAGTATCCCATGATAGATACTTCTTAAATGAAGTATGTACTAGCA
>CAZOSE010000102.1:0-5900 GCA_964582385.1 uncultured Lachnospiraceae bacterium | reverse complement strand
CGTTGGATTTAAAGCTTAGAAAGTATATGCAGACAGAACTGGCAGAACTTCAAAAACAGACAAAGACAACTTTTATCTATGTAACCCATGATCAAGAGGAAGCTTTAAATATGTCTGATCGTATAGTTATAATGAATGAGGGCGACATCCTTCAAATAGGTAGTCCAAGGGAAGTATACAATAATTCTAATAGTCTTTTTGTTGCTGATTTTATAGGTGATAGAAACATTAAAGAAGTTGAAGCAATTGAAAAGAAAGAGGACTTTTGCAGCGTAAAGCTAGGTGAGAGTATTATTGATATAAGAACCGATAGAAGTCTAGTAGATCATGAAAAATGTGATGGGGCGGGAACAGCCTACCTTGCTATTCATATGGATAAAATGAGAATATCTTATGATAAGGTTCCTAACAGTCTTTATGGTAAGATTACATTTGTACACTATGCAGGGTCTCAAATAAGGACCGAAGTAGACATTGATGGGGAGAAGATAACAGTTATAGAATACCAAAATGTCAATGATAATTATAACGTAGGTGATAAAGTCTATGTTAGTTGGGAAGAAAATGGAGCTATATTACTCCCTAAAGAAGATTTAGAAAAAAGGGGTAATTAGCTATGAAGAAAACAAGAAAAGAAATATTTAAACAGGATTTACCCGCTATTCCAATATTTATCTACTTAACAATGTTGGTTGGTATACCACTTTTACTGGTTGTAATCTTGAGTTTTTTATCAAGGGATAATTTGGGTAATATTGTATTTGAACTTAGTATAGATAATTATAGAAAGATACTTGATCCAGTATATTTAAGGGTTTTTCTGAATTCCTTTATTCTAGCAATTCTTACGGGATTAATATCATTATTGATAGGATATCCAGTTGCTTATTTTACTGTAAACCTTAACCGAAAGATGCGTTCATTTCTTATTCTATTAATTATGTTGCCATTTTGGATATCTTCTTTACTAAGAACCTATGGCTGGACCATACTTTTAGGTAAAGAGGGACTTATTAACAATGTCCTTATGTTTTTTAATATTATTGATGAACCACTAAGTATGATGTACAATTTCGGTACGGTTTTAACTGGTACAGTTTATATGCTAATACCCTATATGATTATTTCTATATATAATTCAGTAGATAAGCTTGATAAATCATTATTAGAAGCATCTTATGATCTTGGTGGTAGCAAAACAAAGACATTTTTAAAAATAACCCTTCCTCTTACCATGCCAGGCATAGCCAGAGGATACACCTTGGTGTTTATACCTGCGCTAGGACTGTATTATATATCAGATCTTCTTGGTGGAGGAAATACAATGTTTTTAGGAAACTTAATTAATAACCTATCTACAAGAGGCAGGAATAGACCCCTAGCTTCTGCTTTTGCTATAGGTATGATTATATTAGTTTTACTGGTATTGTTTTTCTATAGTCGGGTGACAAAGAACAATAAGGAGAGCTTATATCAATGAGTACAAAATCAAATAAATTTAGAACATTTTATTTATCCCTATTTTTTATAGCATTATATGTTCCAGTACTTAGTGTTGTCTTGTATTCATTTAATAAGAGTGCTTCCACTGCCCATTGGACAGGATTTACCTTTGATTGGTATATAGAACTTTTTAACGACACTGTTATATTTGAAGCTTTTAAAATTAGTATAGTAGTTGCCCTTTTAACCTCAATTGTATCTGCTATACTTGGAACAGCTTTTGCTATTATATCTGTATATGTAAGTAAGTTATCAGAAAAGGCCATGAATGGTTTGATGTTTTTACCACTTATAATACCTGAATTAGCCTTAGGTCTTTCATTACTTATATTCTTTACCCAGTTAAAATTACCTTTTGGATTATTAACCTTAGTTCTTGGTCATTCATTGTTTTGTGTGCCCTATGTATATATTATGGTTCAGATAAGACTAAAAGAGATTAATGTTTCAATTATAGAGGCTGCTAAGGACTTAGGAGCCACTAAATGGCAGATTATTAAAACGATAATACTACCACTTGTTATACCTGCTACAATGACAGCGTCTTTATTGGCACTTGCAATGTCCTTAGATGATGTGATAATATCTACATATATGGCAGGTCCCACAGGGACTACCTTACCGGTACATATATTTTCAATGATGCGCACAGGAGTAACACCTAAAGTAAATGCACTATCTACCTTGTTTTTACTAGGGACATTTTTATTAATTGGCTTGAATCAAATGCTAGGAAGAAAAGGAGAGAATTTAAATGAAAAAAATAAAAACAAAAAAATTATCATTATTATTAGTATTAGGTTTAGTGATGACTTTGTTACTTGCTTGTGGTAAGGAATCAAGTAAAGATAAAACACTTAATCTAATGTCATGGGGTGGAGATTTTATACCTCGCGAGGTACTTACAGAATTTGAAGAAGAAACAGGTATTAAAGTTAACTTAATAGAGTCCACATCCAATGAGGATATGCAGTCTTTATTAGAAACTAATCCTGACCAATATGATCTGGCTGTATTAACAGATTATATGGTAGACATTTTAAGAAAAAATGAGACTATTGGAGTTTTAGATAAGGATAAGATACCTAACTTTTCCAATATAAACCCTGTTTATCAAGGCAATTATTATGATGAGAATGATGAATATTCTATTCCATATGCTATTTCAACATCTTTGCTGTTAGTTAATCCAGATGCAGTTGCAGAACTTGGAGCTGACCCTATTACAGGATATGCAGACTTATGGCAGGAAGAATTAAAGGATAATGTAGTTATAGTTGACTGGTCTATAGAGGTTATTGGAGTTGTACTTAAATCTTTAGGATATGACTATAATGAATCAGACCCAGCTATTGTTGAAGAGGCAAGAGAAAAGTTATTTGAACTTGCACCTAATATTGTTAGATTTGAAACTAATACACCAGAAGACTCCTTAATAAATGGAGAAGCAGTAGCTGGTTTTATGTATTCTAATCAAGTAGTAAAAGGTCAAGGATCAGACGAGAGTCTTGAAGCAGTGTTTCCTGTAGAAGGAATGCCTATCTTTATTGATACTTTTGTAATGTCTAAGGAAGCTCCTAACGCAGATAATGCTTATAAATTCTTAGACTATGTACTTAAGCCTGAAGTAGCTGCAAAGATTGCTGATATTACTAACTTTACAACAGCCAATTCAGCAGCTGAAGAATTTTTACCAGAAGACTACAAGAACAATCCAGTACTAAATATTCCTGATGAAGTAGCTGCAAACACAAGTTTCTATATTGATATAGCTGGTGTTTCAGAAGAATATGATTATATTTATTCAGAGTTTAAGATGCAGTAAGTAATGAATGTAAAAAGTTAATATAAAATAAAAAGGTGTCAGATACCCAAAAAGGGTGTCTGGCACCTTTATCGTAAATTTTTTTGAAAATATAGTTGATAGATAAAATAAATATGCTATGATAAAAACCTTCCCGCACGGTCAAGTACTGGGAAGGTTTTTTATGTTAATGACAAATCAAATAAATGAATGTCAGTAGTGCTATCAAGAACATATAGCTAACTATATGATATACTAGAGTAAAGAACTAAAAGTCTATATAAAGCCCATATCCCTCTATATACAGGAGATATGGGCTTTTCATAATCAGTCCTCTGAGCCAAAAACATTAAAGGAAAACAATATCAAGCAAGCAATATATGAAATTCCCAGATTACTGTAGTTTATTTATCTCTAACAACCTGACAATTCTTTATGAAAGAATCATTTTTCATTGTGAAAATGTTCCAAAAAGTATATACTACTAATATAAGGATTTGACACTCGAATCCTATGAGAAAATAAAATTAAGGGGGTTAATTATTGAAAAGAATTGTTATAAATAACGGATTTATTATAGACCCAGCTAACAAGATTTCATCACAACTAAATATAGCTATTGAAGATGGTAAGATAGTAGAAATTTCTAATAGTATTTTAGAAGGAGATGAGCTTATAGATGCTGGTGGACTTATAGTTGCACCGGGATTTGTTGATTGCCACATGCATGAAGATCCTTATAATGAGATAGAAGACAAGTTTGAGCTAAGTATTTTCCCTTGTATGCTTAGAATGGGTGTAACAACAGCTGTAGGGGGTAATTGTGGAATTGGCCCAGTGGACGTTTCTGCATATATTGATGGTATTAATAGGCTTGGTATTCCTATTAATCTAGGATTATTATTGCCCCATGAAGCCTTAAGGAATTATGAGAATATAGGCAACAAATATGACAGTGCATCTTCTAAACAAATAAAGTCCATGAAAGAAAGGGCAGAAGAGTTACTTGACTTAGGCTTTTTGGGTATATCTTTTGGTATTAGGTATATACCTGGTCTAAATGAAGAAGAGCTTTTAGAGATTGCATCAGCTTGTAAGAAGGATAATAAAATCATTGCTGCCCATATTAGGGATGATGCAAGCTTTGTAGTTAAGGCAACTAAGGAGTTTGTTGATATAGGTAAGGCTCTTGATATACCTATCCAGGTTTCCCATATTGGGAGTATGGCAGCATATGGACAGATGGATGAATTTCTATCATTAGTGGATAATTATAAGTCTACAGGCCTAAACATAGCCATGGATTGTTACCCTTACAATGCTTTTAGCACAGGTATAGGTGAAACAACCTATGATGAAGGTTTTTTAGAAAGATATAATACAACTTATGAGAGTATTGAGATATCTGAAGGTAAGTACAAAGGACAAAGATGTAGTCTTGAGATATTTAATGAACTGCGACAAAATGCGCCTCATACTTTAACAGTTGGACATGTTATGAAAGATGATGAAGTTGATAGAGCAATTGCTCATCCTAATGTTATTATTGCAAGTGACGGAATATTACATAATAATCAGGGACATCCAAGGGCTGCAGGTACTTTTCCAAGAGTTATAAATGAATATGTAAAGAATAAGAAAACTATAAGCCTTTATCAAGCAATTGAGAAAATGACATCCTTACCTGCTAAAAGATTTGGGATAAATAAAGGAAGTCTTAGTATTGGAGCCGATGCTGATATTACAATATTTGATTACAATACTATTAAGGATAATGCAACCTTTAAAGACCCAGTATTAGCACCAGATGGAGTCAAATATGTATTTATAAATGGAGAAATTGCCTTAAAAGATACTGAAATTATTAATAATTCTCTAGGCAAGTTAGTAAAATGAAGTGATATAATATTATAAAATCTAAACATCAAAGGAGAAGAAAATTATGGATTATGGTTTTATTTCAGTATTACCACCAATTATTACTATTATTTTAGCTTTTATAACTAAAAATGTATTTGTTTCCTTATTTCTAGGCTTGATTCTGGGGAATCTTGTTATTTACGATTTTAGCATTATTACAGCTATAAATGGTACTCTAAACGGAATTGTAGCTGTGTTTGAAAGTAATGGTAATACTATAGTAATTTTGGTACTTTTACTAATAGGAGCATTAATACATATTATTGAAAAATCAGGTGGTATTGCAGGTTTTGTAGATTTGATGGTTAATCAAAAAGGTATTATCAAATCTAAAAGAGCAGCTGATATTTTCACATGGATAATGGGTGTGGCAGTTTTTACTTCAGGATCACTTAGTGCTATGGTCGTAGGTTCTGTTTCAAGACCAATTAACGATGCAATGAAAGTACCTCACGAAAAGTCCTCATTTATAGTACATACAACAACTACTCCTGTATGTGTTCTTATACCTTTAAGTGGTTGGGGAGCTTCAATGATAGGATACTTAGCTTCTGGTGGTGTTCCAGAGGCAGAAGCAACATCAGTACTTCTTAGGTCAATACCTTTAAACTTCTATTGTCTTATAGTTGTATTTGGAGCTTTATTTGTAGCTATAACGCAAAAAGATTTTGGC
>CAZOSE010000101.1:3152-7603 GCA_964582385.1 uncultured Lachnospiraceae bacterium | reverse complement strand
AACGGAGGAGATGCTTGGAAACAGACTATTTTCTATCCATTTATGCATGCCTCAAAATACGGACGTGGAACAGTACTTTATCCAGTAGTTAATAGTCCTGTACATGATACAGCAACCCATGAAGATGTGACGGATATTGAAAGTGTGGCTGTTTATAATGAAGAAAAAGACGAGGTAACTATTTTTGCAGTTAACCGTAATATAGAAGATGATATAAGCCTAGCTACTGATGTAAGAGGTTTAGAAGACTACAGGCTCCTTGAACATATTGTTCTAGAACATAATGATTTTAAGGTTTATAACGGGGCAGGACAAGAGAAAGTATCACCTAAAAAGTCAGAAGAATCTGTATTAGACGATGGTGTTTTAACAAGTATCCTTCATAAAGCTTCTTGGAACGTTATTCGTCTTGGAAAGTAAGGATAAAATATTAAAAAGTTTAAGCAGTTGTATTATATGGTGAGAAATATATCAATGTATTCTTTTTAAAACGGAAAAGAAATAGCTATATTTATTTAAAAACAGCAAAAGAAAAGAATTATCTATATTAATTTTAAGACAATAACTATGTTAAGGGGGGTTCAACTTTGTTATAATAAAATAACAGGACCTATAAGTTGAAGCCCCCTTATTGTGTAATAAGGGTCAAGATTAGCTTTATAAGGATATTACAAAATTATATTTAACTAAAGGAGACATCAATGAACACAAATGAAATCGTTTTAAATGATTTAATTAAGAATCCAATACACTGTGAGTGTGGTCAAGTACATAAGATTGACTTACAATCAGTTGTTGTAAAGAAAAAAGCTATAGAAGAAGTCCCCCATATAATGAAGAAAGCCGGTTATAAAAAAGCATTTCTAGTAGCTGATAAGACCACCTATGAAGTAGCAGGTAAAAAGGTTGAACAAGTCTTAGATAGTGATGGTTTATCCTATGCTACAATGATATTTAAAGAAGAGGAAATAATACCAGATGAGAAGACTGTTGGAAGTGTGTGTATGGCCTATGATGAGACTTGTGACATTATAATAGCAATAGGAACTGGTACAATTAATGACATTGTTAAGTTTTGTAGCTATAAGATGAAGATGTCCTACTATATTGTTGCAACTGGCCCTTCTATGGATGGCTTTATATCTACTGCAGCAGCCATGACTACAAATAATTTGAAAACAACCTATACTACACATGTGCCTGAAGTATTTGTTGGAGATCTTGATATTCTTTCTAAAGCACCTATGCCAATGATTGCAGCAGGATTTGCCGATATTATGGGTAAATATACATGCTTACAGGACTGGAAGCTATCATCAATTATTAATGATGAATATTACTGTGAATATATAGTAGACCTAATGACTAGTGCAGTAAACAAAACAATGGAAAGTTTTGATGGTTTATTAGAAAGAAAAGAAGACGCAATAGGGAAGTTAACTGATGGGTTATTAATATCTGGTATTGCTATGAGTTTTATAGGCAACTCACGACCTGCATCTGGTAGTGAACACCATATGTCACATTTTTGGGAAATATTGTTTCAGTATCAAGGTAAAAAACCTATATTACATGGTGCAAAGGTTGGGCTAGGGACTATTATTTCTATAAGGTTATATGAATATCTATTTGAATATCTAGAAGATGACAAAGTTGATTTTTCTAGAATAAAGGAAAGTCATAAATTCTCCTACCCAAAATGGGAAGAAGAAATAAAAAGAGCATATCCAAGTTCCTGGGAAGAAATCACCGCGCTGGAGAGGGATTCCATGAAGAATTCCAAGGATAATTGGGAAGAGAGAATTATATCTATTGAAAATAAGATAAATGAAATAAAAAAGGTGTGTAATAAGCTGCCTTCATCAAGAAAAATAGCAAAATTGATATTGGACTTGGAAGGACCTATTAATCCAAGGGATGTGGGAATAGATGAACTAGCAGTTATTGATGCCATAATATATGCTAAGGAAATAAGAAACAGGTATACAATACTACAATTATTGTGGGACTTAAGCCTATTAGATGAGTTTGCTAGTCTAATCGTTTATAAAGAATAGATAGTTAATATTAAACTTATTGATGTAATTATTTTGGAGGTAGAATATTTCATAAAACTCATATGTTTACAACTATGAAAGGATAATTATGAATAAAAGCATGGGTACAAAACATGAGAAATTGAATAAATGGATTAGAGATAATATCAATAATGGCACATTCCCTCCAGGACAAAAAATCCCTTCTGAAAAGGAGCTTTCTCACAAGTTTGGTTATTCCAGGCAGACTGTAAGGTATGCCATAGGTAGGCTTGCATCAGAAGGAATTCTTTTTAAGGAACAAGGAAAGGGTACCTTTGTTCAAAATATAAAAAGCAAAAAGGCCATGCCTAGAACAAATCGAGTTGGAGTTATTACTACATATCTAGATAGTTATATTTTCCCAGGCATTATAGAGGGAATCGAAAGTGTAATGACAGAACAAGGTTACACATTATCCCTAGGGATTACCTATAACAATTCTTTAAATGAAGAGCAAAGCTTGTTGCAGATGATACAAAGTGGAATAGATGGACTAATTATTGAAGGTACTAAATCTGCCCTACCAAATATAAATGAAGATTTGTTTGAATATATTAAAAAACAAAGAATACCACTTGTGTTTATTAATGGATTTTGTAGTGGGCCTAACAATTCCTATGTAGTCATGGATGACGTACAAGCTGGTGAGATGGTTACAGAGATACTCATAAAGAATGGGCATAAAGAAATTGGGGGTATTTTCAAGTCTGATGATATCCAAGGTATAAGGCGGTTCAAAGGGATGATAAGAATGGCTAAAAAGCATAATATTCCTATTAACGATCGTTCCATACTTTGGTTTACAACGGAAGACCTAGAGTTTTTAAATAATGGTAGTATGGACCAGGTCATTTTTGATAGATTTAAAAGTTGTACAGGTGTTGTTTGTTATAATGATGAAACTGCCTCTTGGTTTATTGAGATTCTAAAAAAGGAGAAGGTTAAAGTAGCAGAAGACATTTCCCTGGTTAGCTTTGATAATTCCTTCTTAGCTAAAGAAATATTTTGTAATCTTACCTCAGTTGACTATCCCTCTAAAACAATTGGTAAACTGGCAGCAGAAATACTTATAAAAACCATTAAGGATCCATTATATGAAGAAAAGATTAAATTAAAACCGTCTGTTATTAATAGGGAGTCTGTAAAGTGTTATAAAAACGATTAGATTTACATAATTACGTAATTAGCTAATTAAATATCCAACAAAAGCAAGGAAGGGGATGAAAATGTCAAAGTATTCTGTAGGCATTGATTTTGGGACTTTATCGGGTAGGGCATTACTCGTAAATATAGAAACAGGTGAAGAATTAGCAAGTGCAACTTACGATTATCCTCATGGTGTAATGGATGAGATGTTACCAAAAGGACAAAAACTTCCGCCAGATTGGGCCTTACAGCATCCTAGGGATTACTTAGATGTAATAAAAACAACTATACCAAGGGTAATTAAAGAATCAGGTATAGAAGCGGGAGATATTATTGGGGTTGGCATTGATTTTACATCATGTACTGTGCTACCGACCAAAGAGGATGGGACTCCCCTGTGTTTTCTAGAAGAATTTGAAAAAGAAGCCCACTCCTATGTAAAGCTATGGAAACATCATGGAGCACAGGATAAGGCAAATAAATTAAATGAAATTGCCAAGAAGATGAATAAAGACTTTCTAGGAAGATATGGTGGAAAAATATCATCTGAGTGGTTGTTTCCCAAGATATGGCAGGTTCTAGATGAAGCACCCCACGTTTATGATGAAGCGGATTACTTTATAGAAGCGGCTGACTGGGTTGTTTGGCAACTTGGTGGGGTTCTAACAAGAAATTCTACTTCTGTAGGATATAAAGCTATATGGCATAAGCAAAAAGGATTTCCAGATAAGGAATTTTTCAAAGCTTTAGATCCTAGATTGGAGAATATAGTTGAAGATAAACTTAAAGGGCCAATAAGTCCACTGGGGACTAAAGCTGGTGAAATTACAAAAGAGATGGCCAGACTCACAGGTTTAAAGGAAGGAACAGCCGTGGCAGTAGCCAATGTAGATGCTCATGTTACATTACCAGCAGTAGCTAAAGACGGACCAAATAAAATGTTAGCTATCATAGGAACTTCTACCTGTCATATTATGCTAGATAGGGAGGAACACAGTGTTCCTGGTATATGTGGGGTGGTAGAAGATGGAGTCTACCCTGGCTTTTATGGGTATGAAGCTGGCCAAACTTGTGTAGGAGACCACTTTGCCTGGTTTGTTAATAACTGTGTGAGTGAAGAATATTATAATGCAGCAAGAAGGCAAGGACTAGATATTCATGAGTACCTAACGAAAAAAGCACAAAAACTAAGAGTAGGAGAAAGTGGATTACTTGCTCTTGACTGGT
>CAZOSE010000101.1:0-3142 GCA_964582385.1 uncultured Lachnospiraceae bacterium | reverse complement strand
AGATGTGGATTTAACTGGATTAATTCTAGGAATGACCCTTAAGACTAAGCCAGAAGAAATATACAGGGCATTAGTAGAAGCAACAGCTTTTGGAACTAAAAAGATAATAGATACATTCGAAGAAAGTGGTGTAGCTGTAAATGAGTTTTATGCTTCAGGAGGAATAGCCTTTAAGAATCCTATGATCATGCAGATCTATGCTGATGTAATAGGTCTTCCAATTAAGATAGGAGGTTCATTACAAGGACCTGCCCTTGGTAGTGCTATATTTGGAGCAGTTGCAGCAGGAGTTAAGAAGGGTGGATATGAAGATATCTTTGAAGCTAGTAGGCGTATGGGGAAAGTAGACAAGAAGATATATTATCCAAATCCAGAGAATGTGGCAGTTTATAAGGAATTATATAAAGAATACACGAGACTCCATGATTATTTTGGTAGGGGCCAGAATGATGTTATGAAAAGGTTAAAAGATATTAAGAAGAAGTGTAATATGAAGGGAGAAGGAATATGAGATATACTTTTTTAAGTAATAGGCAGATAGGTCATATAAGTCCTATGATTTATGGTCACTTCATAGAACATTTTCATAGGCAAATATATGGTGGAGTATATGACCTGGATAATCCTCTTTCTGATGAAGATGGACTGCGGGAAGATGTATTAGATGCAATGAGAAAGATAAAAGTCCCTATACTGCGTTGGCCTGGAGGTTGTTTTGTATCTTCCTATCACTGGAAAGACGGTGTTGGGCCGAGGAGAACTCCTATGTTTGATAAGGCCTGGAGGGTGGAAGAACCTAATTCTTTTGGAACTGATGAATATATTAACATGTGCCGTAAAATTGGATGTGAACCCTATATTTGCACCAATGCGGGAACAGGAACTCCAGAGGAAATGAGCGACTGGTTAGAATACTGTAATCTAGAAAGTGAAGGGCAGTATGCCAAGTGGCGTATAGAAAATGGATATGTTACTCCTCATAAGGTAAGGTACTGGAGTATTGGTAACGAGAATTATGGTCATTGGGAGATAGGTGCCAAGTCTTCTAAAGAGTGGGGACGCTTAGTGCTAGAAGCATCCAAGATGATGAAGCATGTAGATCCTAGTGTTGAGTTGTCTGCGGCGGCACTTACGGATATAGATTGGAACATAAATCTTCTTAAACATAGTGGAGAATTCCTTGATTGGATATCTGTGCATGAATACTGGGATATGCTACACCAGGTAAATAACTACGCAGATTATGAGGGTGTAATGGCATATACAAAACAAATCCCTAATACTGTAAATCGTGTTCGTGGATTATTAACTGCTATGAATCTTGATAAAAAAATCAAAATTGCATTTGATGAATGGAATCTTAGAGGATGGCATCATCCTAATGTACATACTATAATTCAAGGTCAAACAAAAGAAGACTACTTATATCCAAGGGATGAAAACGATGATAATACCAAGTACACTATGGCAGATGCTATATTTTCGGCATGTTTTTTAAATATGTGTGGACGTAACAGTGATATTGTAGGTATGGCTAACTTTGCTCCAATTGTTAACACTCGTGGTTGTATATTTACACATGATAAAGGGATCGTTCTTAGAAGTACATATCATGTGTTTGATTTGTATGTAAGCTACCTAGGAGATGTGACTTTAGATGGCTGGCTAGATGGCAAAGAGCAAGTAATGTCCGTAAAATCTAAGGAAGGGAAAGTATGTGATGTTGAAGTTTTAGATATTTTACCTACTTATGATAGTAAAAACGACATCTACTCACTGGCTGTAGTGAATAAATCAGCAAGCGAAAAACAAAAGCTTATAATTAATGAATCCCAAGAAAAATTAAAAGAATATAGGATTATTACTGTAAATGGTGATAGCACAGAAGCTTATAACGATATAGACCACACAGGTGTTAGGTTAAAAGAAGGGGAATGGAGAATTATAGAAGAGGGTATATATGAACTTGAACCTCATTCAGTAAATGTGATCCAATTTAGACTATAACGAAACAATCAAAAGAACCAGGTATGTCAAAGAATGATAGATTCCATCCTATAATAACTATTGTCATATATTACGGAGATAAGGAGTGGGATGGCCCTTATTCACTAGCAGATATGATGATGGATTTACCTGAAAAGATGAAGGGGATATTCTCTGATTATAAAATGAATCTACTTCAAGTTCGTAAAAGCGGAGAATATACTTTTAATAACGAAGATGTTCAAACAGTATTCCAGCTTTCAAGGAAAATATATCAAAAAGATATGGATTGGATTCGAAAGAATTACAAAGATGCAACTATAAAAGCTGAATTAGGAATTGTTATAGGTGAGATTACAAAATCAAAATTTTTAATTGAGCAATCCTCAGATGGAAGGGAGGTTATAAATATGTGTACAGCATTAGAAGAACTGAGACAAGAAGGTATTGAAGAGGGAAAATTAGAAGGAATAAAAGAAGGTAAACTAGAAGGAATAAAAGAAGGTAAGGAAAGAGAACAAATAAAGATGGTAAGAAAGTCTCTAGAAAAAGGTTTATCATTAGACTTAATCTCCGAGATTACAGAGTTGTCAGTTGAGGACATTATAGAGATTAAAAAGCAGATGGCTTAAGATATATATATAATGTATAGCGGGGTTCTTTGTGTTTCGTGGTCAAATATCCCACAAAACACAAAGAACCCCGCTATCCTTCCTTTTAAGAAAAAATTAAAGACTTATCCCCCAAATTATGCTAGTATAAAATTAAGCCACAAGATATAACAATACAATTCGTAGCAATATAAAGAAATCTAGGAGGTTGCCAACATGGGAGAACAAAAGATACTAGTAGTTGATGACGACAAAGATATAGCAGAATTGGTAGAGATCCATCTAACAGGTAGTGGTTACCAGGTTTTTACCGCAAATAGCGCTAAAGAGGGTTTTGATATATTAGCAAGGGAAGATATCCAGTTGGTTGTTTTAGATATTATGATGCCTGAAGTAGATGGCCTTTCTATGTGTAGAACCATAAGAAAGATGAGTAATATTCCAATTATAATGTTAAGTGCCAAAATAGAAGACACAGATAAAATACAGGGCCTTTCTACAGGTGCTGATGATTATATTACTAAGCCCTTTAATCCAGAGGAACT
>CAZOSE010000100.1:3773-7615 GCA_964582385.1 uncultured Lachnospiraceae bacterium | reverse complement strand
ATACATATAATTACAAAGTTAGTAAAGTTTGACATAAATGATAATATCTGATTTCTATTCTCATATTGATCAACATGAAAGACAAACTTATCCGCGGTTAGCCTATATAGCTTTATGTAATTACTTTCAAAAGACTTCATCCGTTGTCCTAGTGCCTTAAGTACCATATCTCCAGTTCTATATCCAAAATTTTCTCTTCTTGATGTTCATCGTATAACCCCCTATATACCTTTTAATAAATTCTAAATTAAGGATTTTTATTGTATTCTTTACTACTCTTATATTGATAAATATCTGGATAAAACTTAAGGGACAATTGTTTAATAATTGTCCCTTAAGTCCTTCTCTATTAGATTTCTTAACTTGCAAATTGAATGATTAAGATTTCTACTCCTAATTGATCTGTTTGATTACCTCTTTTTATGTCCCCATCTGTTTCATTACATAAGTAAAGGTTATGCTTTAATGTATTCATGGGGACTTTTCTAGCTTGGGTTATATACTTTCCTACAAAATAGGGGTTTACCCCAGCCTTTTTACCTATATCAGAGTTGTTAAATCCTAGTTTGTTTAAATCTTTTATTTGTATAAGTATTTTAAAATGTCGTGATAGTAAAAACATGATAGACATAGGACTTTCTTTTAATTCTAGCAAGTCATAGTAATAATTTAAGGCAATATCCTTTTCTTTATTTGTAATTGCATCAATCATCTGGAATATCTTGCCTTCTGTTTGTTCAATACATACTGCATCGATGTCCTCTTTGGTAATTACATCTTTGTCTAAGCAAAAGCATATTAATTTTTCGAGTTCATTTTGCAGATTAACCATGCTTGGCCCAGTTTTTTCCAACAAATAGTTAACATCATTTTGAGTTATCTTCTTATTATCTTTTTTAAGTTGTGATGCAACCCAAATACCAAGATTTCTTTCACTTAATTCTTTGAACTCACTAACCGTTCCAAGTTTCTTAATTTGCTTATACAATTTAGTTCTTTTATCGGTTTTATCTTGAACAAATATAATGTAAGTTGAATCTGGAAAACTACTTAAATCATCAGATAAAGGATTCTGTGTTTCAAAAAAATTACTGTTTTCAATAATAATTAATCTTTTATCACTAAAGAAGGGTAATGTTTTAGCTGTATCTATTACCTGTGTAACATCAATATTTTTCCCCTCATAATAACTATAATTCATAGTTAAATCATCACCAATTATCCCCATCTTTAGATTATCTTTATACATTTTCATAAGATAGTCTTCTTCTCCATAAAGCAGATATACTGGTGAAAATTTATTAGATTTAATATGTTCTTTTAGGGTATTCATTGAAAAACTCCTTAGTTAAAGCAATATTAGATAAGAATAATCTTGTATTACAAGTAAGCTCTTATTTCAATAAGATTTTTCTTAGTAAGATTTTTTCTTATTAATTTTATCTTTTATTCTTATTATTATTTTTTTTGTAATATCCTTTATAAGATCTTTTATTCCTCTGATTATTATTGTTATCATTAGAATTATTATATTGACTAGCAGTAACTATAGATTCTTCTACAAGTTCTGGTATTCCACAGTCTCCTGAATCTGGCTTAAGAGAAACCCACATTGAAGTACCATCTTTTCCTTTAGTTTGAATTTCAAAGCAATCAAACTTGCTAAGGAACTTTGATAGTTTTTTGTCTCCATAGTTTCTAACATCAAAATCCGGATATCTTTTTACTAACTTACTACCTAATTCACCCATGTTCATTCCTTGATCATCCGAGTCTATTTCACTTAACATCCTGTAAATAGTGGATTGAATAACATCAATATCTGTCATAACCTTAGATGAATCACCATTGTCAGAGATTGCACTTGCATTTTTATCATTTATCTTTGAATTACTTCCATAGATTAAAGACGAACCTCTAGTATTAGTTATACTTCCCTTACTTGAACTATCATCAGAACTTTCAGTTTGTGCTAAAACATCAAGGTATTTAAATTGATTACACGCTACGATAAATGGTTTAGGGGTTTTCTTCTCTCCCATTCCTACCACAAACATTCCAGATTCACGTAATCTAGATGCCAGTCTCGTGAAATCACTGTCACTAGAAGCAATACAAAAACCATCTACATATCCAGAATACAAAATATCCATCGCATCAATAATCATTGCTGCATCTGTAGAATTCTTACCAAATGTGTAACTATACTGCTGTATAGGTGTGATTGAATTCTCCAGTAATACATCCTTCCAAGATGTTGCATGAGGCTGAGTCCAGTCAGCATAAATTCTTTTATAGGTTGCAACTCCGTAGTCTGATATTTCATCAAATATAATCTTCACATATTTAGATGAAACATTATCAGCATCTATTAAAACTGCAAACCGTTTGTCATCAGTCATTATACACCTCCTTCTTAAATATATTTTTATAATAAAATATCAAGCACTTTATTGATAAATGCCTGACATCAGTATAATTATACAGAATAAAAAATAAACTTGCAACCAAATCTTGTAGAAAGGCATCATATAACCTATTATAATATTAAAATAGTTTTTTGTTTATAATAAAGACAGATACAAATAATACGAATGGAGAATATTAAAACTTAAAATGAAAAGAAAAAACATACTTATTATAGCAACGGGTGGCACTATTGCCTCTAGGCCAGGTGATGACGGTTTAATGCCTTCAATGAATATAGATGAAATCCTTAGCTTTCTACCTGGGATTGAAGAACAATATAATATAGAAATGAAAGACTTGTTCTCTTTAGATAGCTCTAATATACAACCTGAAGAATGGATTGAAATTGCAGATAGCATTAATGAAAATTATAAATACTATGATGGAATTGTGGTAACCCATGGAACAGATACCATGGCCTATACTGCATCAATTCTTACCTTTATCTTAAATAACATCCCGATTCCCGTGGTGGTAACTGGCTCTCAGTTACCTATTAGCGACTTTCTAACAGATGCAACCTATAACCTTAAGCTTGCCCTTACTTTTGCTGCAACTGGAATAGCTGGGGTTTTCTTGGCTTTTAACAGAAAAGTTATGCTAGGATGTAGGTCTGTAAAAGTTAGAACTACAGGGTTTGATGCCTTTGAAAGTATAAACTATCCCAACATAGCCACCCTTGGTTCTGATGGCCTTAGTATAGAAGAAAGCTTAATACCCAAAACAAAGGGTGATTATTCTTTTAAACCAAGCCTTTGTAATAATGTTTTTCTATTAAAACTAACTCCTGGTCTAAATCCTCAAATATTCGATAAATTAATGGAGCTTGATTACAAGGGAATAGTTATTGAGGCCTTTGGTATAGGCGGGTTACATTTTATAAAAAGAGACCTAGTTAGCCAGTTAGAAAACTTAGTTAAACACAATATTCCAGTAGTAGTTTCTTCACAATGCCTTTATGAGCGGAGTGACTTTTCTATATATCAAACTGGCAAGAAAATCCTAGACAAGGGTGTAATCCAGTCCTTTGACATGACATCAGAAGCTGCTATTACAAAATTAATCTGGGCACTAGGTCAAACTGATGATCTACTTACCGTTAAAGAAATCTTCGAAACCGAATTCTTTGGAGAAATTACATTGTAAGTCTCTCTAATCCTTATGTTGTTTAAAATAATAACAAATGGTATAATTTAGTTAAAATACATCAATCGGGGGTTTTTGCTTATGAAACTAAATTATAAAAGAACTTTCTTTATAGGTCTAGCTTTTATGTCAATTACATCATTTTGGCAACTATACGACAATATTATACCTTTGATACTTCAGAACAACTTTGGTATAGGGGAAACACTTACCGGTGGTATAATGGC
>CAZOSE010000100.1:0-3763 GCA_964582385.1 uncultured Lachnospiraceae bacterium | reverse complement strand
AATGTTTTAGCCTTGTTTTTACTTCCTCTTTTTGGAGCCTTATCTGATAGGATAAATACACCAATAGGTAAAAGAACTCCCTTCATCATAGCAGGAACTGGTATTTCGATTATATTTATGATGATAATCCCATACTCTGCTAAAACTACAAATTTTTCTCTGTTTTTTATATCCTTGGGACTAGTTTTACTTGTAATGGGTACATATAGGTCGCCTGCTGTGGCCTTGATGCCTGATCTAACACCCAAGGTACATAGAAGTTCTGCCAATGCTGTAATCAACCTAATGGGAGCTGTAGGTGGCATCACCACCCTAATATTTATTAGCCTTTTAGTTCCAAAAGGTCCACTACCTGATTATACTAAGCTTTTCCTAGCTGTTGCAGTTTTTATGACAGTTGCAGTTGTTATATTTTTTACCAATATAAAAGAAAGAAAGTTATTAGATCAAATAGCTGGCTCCCCTGAATATCTAGATGATAAGGAAGAAGAGGAAGAAGTATCAGGTGATATGCCTAAAGAGGTTAAAAAGAGCTTATATTTCATCCTTGCATCAATCTTCTTATGGTTTACAGCATATAACGCTATTACCACAGCTTTTTCAAGATATGCTACAAAGGTTTGGGAGATGGAAGGTGGAAGCTTTGCTTCAACCTTAATGGTAGCTACAGCGGCTGCAATTGTAAGCTATATTCCTATTGGTATTATCTCTAGTAAAATAGGTAGGAAAAAGACCATCATTATTGGAATTATTATGATGAGTGCTTCATATTTCCTTGGGTACTTATTCTTAGAACCTAATCCACTTATTAATGTAGTCTTTGCATTTACAGGATTTGGATGGGCTGCTATTAATGTAAACTCATATCCTATGGTTGTGGAAATGAGTAAAAGTGGTAATATCGGCAAATATACTGGACTATATTATACATTTTCAATGGCTGCCCAGGTATTTACGCCTATATTCTCTGGTTTCCTATTAGAGAATATATCATATAGAACCCTTTTCCCATATGCTCTAGTATTCTCCATATTATCTTTGATTACTATGCTGTTTGTTAAGCATGGAGATTCTAGGCCAGTTAAAAGGAAAAATGTAATAGACAATTTTGATATTGAAGATTAATTAAGGTGTACATATGCTTATAAATTTATTAACTGTTTTAATAGTACTTGCTTTACTTTATCTAATCCTAATCATGCCAAGGATTAGTAACAAACCTGATGTGAGTGGCCTTATGGGTAGGTTTTATGCCCATAGGGGACTACACAAGGGTAAAGACATACCAGAAAACTCTTTGCCTGCCTTTAGCCTAGCAATAGAAAAAGGTTATGGAATAGAACTTGATATTCAGCTAACCAAAGACCAGGTACCTATTGTCTTCCATGATGACGACCTAAAAAGAGTATGTGGCCTAGATAAAAAGATTAGTAATTTAACCTTTGAAGAACTTAGAAAACTCACCCTATATGATTCCAAGGAAAGAATACCTCATCTAGAAGAAGCATTAAAATTAGTAGATGGTAAAGTCCCTTTGATTATTGAGCTAAAAGCTAGTAAGGCTTTTGATAGGGAAAATATAATTAGTAGCGCGGTAAGCTCATATTTAGATAAATATAAGGGAATATACTGTGTTGAATCCTTTAATCCACTAGTTATACTATGGTTCAAACAAAACAGACCAAGGGTAATTAGGGGCCAACTAGTTACAAACAAGACCTTTAGGCATACTGATTTTACCAACATATTCTTTAACTTTATACTTAGGAATTTACTTTTAAATATATTTACAAAGCCTGATTTCATAGCATATAATTACAAGTTCAATCACTTAATCACCTATAACCTTTGTAGGAAACTCTATAAACCACTAACAGTGGCATTTACTATACAATCACAAAGGGATTTAGATAAAAATAAGGATAAGTTTGATTTATTTATATTTGATGAGTTTATACCGGACGAAAAATAAAAAGCTGCCAATTGGCAGCTTTTTTATTATCTATATCTCAAATAACATGTCCCCATAAGTAGGTACAGGCCACATATCCTTAGGCATAATAAGCTCCAACTCATCAACAGGTCTTCGCAGGTCTTCCATGGCAGGAATAACATTATCCTTAAAATGTTTTGCTAGTCTAAAGCCGTGAGGATGTTTTCCATTAAGGCTTTGTAGGACTACATCTTGTGTAAATGATAAAGCAGCCGCTCTTCTTTCTCGTTCTGCTGCTTCTCTGGCAATCTTAGTCTCTCTAGAGATAGCTTCAGCTTCAATAATACAATCTATTAAGTGGCCTTGGGCTTTTTGCACTTGTACAAGTAAGTTAGTGATTTTAAACAATAGATCTTCTTGTACACTAACATCAAGTCCAGGACAAGCACTATTAATAGAGTTTATAGAATCTGCTAATTCCTTTGTATACTTAATTATAGATGGGATATATTTTCTAGAAATCATTTGAATCATAGTTCTTCCTTCAATATTAATAGTCTTTGAATAATTCTCATATTCAACTTCAGCTCTTGAATATAGTTCGGACTTTGAGAAAACACAATGTTTTTCGAACAATTCAATTGATTTTTCTGATGTTAGTGAAGGTATTGAATCTATATAACTTCTGTAGTTGGGTAAACCACGCCTTAAAGCCTCGTCTTCCCATTCTTCAGAATATCCATTGCCATTAAATACAATTCTATAATGGTCAGTAACTGTCTTCTTTATAATATCATGTACTGCCTGATCAAAGTCATTAGCCTTTTCAAGTTCATCCGCCATTTCGCATAAAGCATCAGCAACTATAGTGTTTATTACCGTATTTGCATCAGCGATAGACATAGATGAACCAATCATTCTAAACTCATACCTGTTATTTGTAAATGCGAAAGGTGAAGTCCTATTCCTATCTGTTGCATCCCTAGAAAACTGTGGTATTCTGTGGACCCCAACGTTGAATTTACCTGTTTTCTTGCTTCTAGTAGCTTCCCCTGTTTCAAGAAGTTGAAACAAAACATCATCCATTTGATCTCCAACAAATATTGAAATAATTGCTGGTGGAGCTTCATTGGCCCCTAGTCTATGGTCATTACCTGCATTAGATGCTGAAAGCCTTAGTAAACCTGCATGTTTATCTACTGCCTTTAGAATTCCTGAGAAAAACAGTAGAAACTGAATGTTTTCGTGGGGAGTAGTTCCTGGATCAAACAAATTCTTGCCTGTATTAGTTACTAGAGACCAATTATTATGTTTACCTGAACCATTCACGCCATCAAAGGGCTTTTCATGGAGTAAACACTCAAGTCCATGATTGTTAGCAACACGCTTCATAACCTCCATTGTAAGTTGGTTATGATCACTTGCAATATTAACTGTAGAAAATATAGGTGCCATCTCATGTTGAGCTGGAGCCGCCTCATTATGCTGGGTTTTAGATAAGATACCCATCTTCCAACACTCTTTATTCAAATCTTTCATAAAGCCTGCTACCCTATCTCTTAAATGACCAAAATAATGATCGTCCATTTCTTGACCTTTTGGTGGCATTGCCCCAAATAAGGTGCGGCCTGTAAATACCAAGTCTTCTCTATTTAGATAATAATCTTTATCAATTAGAAAATATTCTTGTTCTGCACCAACTGTAACATTAACACTTGTTACATCATGGTGATTAAACAACTTTAGAATTCTTGGGGCCTGTTCACTTATCCCTTCCATAGAACGAAGAAGGGGAGTCTTTTTATCTAAGGCCTCTCCTGTATATGAACA
>CAZOSE010000099.1:6946-7616 GCA_964582385.1 uncultured Lachnospiraceae bacterium | reverse complement strand
TTACCTGTGCTTTATTTACTTAAGTTCGATGCATTTACTTTTTAATAGTACTATATTTGGGTTAGACATTAATTTTCCTAATAGCTTACAATTATCCCACCATTATTAGCATAAGTGGAGCTTATTCCAGCTGTATCAACAATAAAGTAGTCTTTAAAATTAATCTTTTCAAATATCATATCTTTTAATTCTTTAGCTTTTTCATAATTATTACAATGAGCTATAGCTAATATCTTTTCTTTTGCATTAACTGCATCTCCTTCGATAAGTTTAACTAATTCCTTTAGTGCTTTTTGGAAACCCCTTGATTGACCTAACTTTTCAATATGACCATCTACTGTACCAGCCATAATTGGCTTTATATTTAAAACAGAAACTAATATTGATTGTACTCTTGTCAGCCTTCCGTTTTTAGCTAATGTACTTAAATCATATAAGACAAACTTAGTTTTTTTATTATCTCTAAATTCTCTTATCTCTTCTACAATAGTTTTAAAATTAAAGCCCTTATCCATAAATTCAATTAACTTTTTTGCAATTACTGTTTGTCCTACCGAAGCACTACAGGAGTTTATAACTTCAATATTCTTGTTACCAAACTCTTCTATATAAAGATCCTTTGCAATTAGTGCACTATTATATGATCCACTTAAATTACTAGATAAGGTTA
>CAZOSE010000099.1:0-6936 GCA_964582385.1 uncultured Lachnospiraceae bacterium | reverse complement strand
AAAAGGGGAGTTCGGGCAATTTATTAAAAACAGCTTGGAGATGGTTATTACAAAAACATCTTCATCTCCCTTCATCTCTTGCAAAAATGCATCTGGAGATGGGCAGGCTGTTTTTGGGGAGTCGCTACTTTCACTTACCAATCTAAGAAATTCCTTTTGATTAAAAGTTTCGTCATCCACGATAGTTTTTCCACCAACTTCTATTGTAAGTGGTACGCTTATTATTCTTTCATCTTTTTTCATTTCATCAGTTAAATCGGTACAACTATCTACTATTATTTTGTATTTCATTATTAATTCCTCCACATTTTGAAATGCCCAGAAAGAATGGTAATTACGGATCACTTCTTAATATATGAGACTACTTAGCTATAATTGCTAAAATTTCATTACTTCTTCTTATGAACTTTGTCATCGACTCTGAATCAAGTTGCTTATGGCTTAATAATGCTAAGTCGTATAGTTGCTCACATATTAATTTAGTATGCTCACTATCTCCATCTTCTATAAGGCGACTAACTAAACTGTTTTTAGCATTGAGAATTAAGGTTTCTTCTCCAGATAGTTGATTAGTATCCATATCATTAAATCCATACATCTTCATCATGTCTTGCATTCTTCTGCTTTCTTCTGATAGTGTCATTATAGATGCAATATTATCATTTTTCAAGTTTATAACACTAATTTTCAAATTATCATTTTCTAATTCTTTCTTGAAGAGTGCACTTAGTTTTTCATTTTCTTCCTTAAGACTTTCTTCACCAGACTCTTGGAATTCATCGCCTATATCAGAATCAATTCTCTTAAATTGATAATCGCTTTCCATTTGCTCTAAATGAGTAATAAATGGCTGGTCTATACTATGAGTTAGTAAAATCGCGTCCTTATTAGCTTCTTTAAACATATTAATGTACTGACTTTGCTGTTGCTCATCAGTAACATAGTAAATAACTGTTTTTTCCTCTTCCTCTTCTTGTTTAGAGTCTGAGTCAGAAGTTTTCGCCTTTTCTACTACTTTATTATCCTCATCTTCTTTAATATCTTTAGCTTTGCCATAATCAGGTAATGAAATGTATTCATTAGTTAAATTTCTGAATATAATATAATCCTTCATCCTATCACTGAATTTATTATCTGATAAGCAACCATATTTTATAAAAGGACTTATGTCATCCCAGAACTTTTCATAGTTTTCTCTATCTGTCTTATACATACCAGATAATTTGTCTGCTACCTTTTTAGTAATATAATCTGATATCTTCTTAACTGTACCATCATTTTGTAATGCACTTCTAGACACATTAAGAGGGAAATCAGGGCAATCAATTACGCCCTTTAATAATAGAAGGAATTCAGGAATAACTTCTTTTATATTATCAGCAACAAACACTTGATCACTGTATAGCTTTATAGTTCCATCTACCGCTTCATATTGGCTGTTGATTTTAGGGAAATATAGTATCCCTTTTAAGTTATATGGGTAATCCATATTTAAGTGTATCCAAAATAGTGGTTCTTTAAAATCATTAAATACACTACGGTAGAAATCCACATATTCTTCGTCCGTACATTCCCCTGGATTCTTTCTCCATAATGGATTGGTTTCATTAATTGCTTCCGGCTTCTTAAGGACCTTTTTAGTCTTTTTCTCTTTTTCAACAGCATTACCGTCCTCATCCACCTCTGCGTCAATGATACTATCATCTTCTAGGTCAGCTTGAGTCATGCTCTTAAGGTCTTCGTCTTCTATTTCAACTTCTTCGTAAACGGGTTCTGCATTTGGATTGGTGAAATATATTTCAACAGGCATAAAGGCACAATATTTATTAAGAACTTCCTTTGCCCTGTATTCATTACAAAACTCATAACTATCTTCAGATAGATGCAAAGTAATCTTTGTACCCCTAGTATCCTTATCTCCCTTAGACATACTATAGGATAAGCCACCTTCTGATTCCCAGTATATTGCTTCTGCCCCTTCTTGATATGATAGGGATTCAATTGTAACTTTATCAGCTACCATAAAAGATGAATAAAAACCCAATCCAAAATGACCAATTATCTGGTCATCATTAGCTCTATCTTTATATTTATCAACAAAATCTGTTGCACCTGAAAATGCAATATCATTGATATACTTCTTAACCTCATCTGCTGTCATGCCGATTCCGTTATCAACAAATGTAATCGTTTTCTTCTCTGCATCAGCAATCACTTCAATTTTAAACTTATTATCATCTGCTAAGTCTAACTCACCCATCAGTTCTAACTTTTTACACTTTGTAATTGCATCATTAGCATTAGAAACTAATTCCCTCACAAAAATGTCATGATCTTCATATAACCACTTTTTTATAATAGGAAATATATTTTCTGAACTAACAGTTAAATTCCCCTGTTCTATACTCATTAATATCGCTCCTTTAAATTAATATTTTTTTCCATAATAAAAACATCTTAATACTAACTTTTAAATTTGTCAAGAAAATATTAGCACTCCTTTAGCAAGAGTGCTAATATTTTATAAACTTTATATTGTTTTTATAATTGTTCTATAGCAATTTCCTTGCTTTTCAAAAAGGAAACAGCCATATCATCCCATAAGTTATCTAGAGTTTTATCTAAACTAAACACTCTTATAGAAGTTCCCGTAGTACAAACGACCTCTCCCTTTTCAAATAAAAAGTTAAGAAACATACCACTAACGTCTGAGGAACTAAGTCCAACATTAGATTTATCAACTATACTCTCTACTGAAGCTGGCGGTAACATTAATACCAGTTTCATTGATAAGGGCATTTTACTACCTTTAATAATATTAAAGGCTAAAGGCTTTATTTCTTTCCAATAAGAGCTGTCCCTACCTTGCATTTGCTCTAATTCTTCATTTGAATAAAACTCCTTGTATATCTTCCCAGATATTTTGAAATAATTTGATGTTATTATTTCTAACTCGGATAATAAGAAATTATCAAACAAATCATGAACAAGTAACTCTGACATCAATGCTTTTACGTCTAATATCTTAACTGAAATCACCTATGATTCCTCCTAAGTCAAAAGTAAATTTATCGTACACAAAACAATCAAGTGAATTGGATAAAATCCATAAAATACAAATTTATTAGCTTGTTTGCCCTTTTTACCATTATACATATTAATAATAAATAAAGAAATTACAGCTAAAACCTGGGGAAATCCATATATAAGATTCAATAAAAGCAGTGAGACAAATAACATTTCTTTATTATTATTAAACTTATAAAAGGCCCAAATCATTAAAACCCCAATATAAGAGTAATCAGTATTTAGGAAATATGCCAAAAGACATCCTAATATAATAACTCCTGTACTTAGTAAGTGGTCTGTTCTTAAAAATCTGGTATGTATCTTTTCTTCTGTATTTGCATTATTTAGGCTATTTCTTTTATTATAATGGTCCTCTATATAATCTAAAATAGTAATAAGTAGCAAACCTACAAAAAGAGTGAAAAATATGTTTTGATGGAACAAATACTCTTTACTTTTTAGAGGATTATAAAAGGCGAAGTCAAAGGGTATCTCTGAGATTAAGGCAAATCCTAGCAGCCTTAATAAGTATCTTTTTATGTTACTTGTGTGTTTATGCCCTTCTACTATTAAAAAGCAAAAGATAGGAAAAGAAAGTCTCCCAATGGACCTTCCTACTATATAAAAAGGATGGCTAGGTGCTACTAAGATTGCCGTAGTATGATCAATCAACATAGTAATTATCGCAATTAATTTAAGTGAATACCCACTCACAGTTTTCCTTCCTTTCTAGGCATTTCTAGCTATTATACGTGCATTCTTTTATCTAGCTCATACTTAATGTTATCCCCTTGAAACAGTAATAATGCCGCAAAGCTTATTATACTAAATGCTATACATATTATTGAAGGATACAAAACATTTACCCAGCCAAACAAAATAAATATAATAGGTACAAAGCCGTATAATATGTCCAGAAGAAGATAAAACAAGTAATCCTTTGCTTTAAGATTCATAACCTTGGCCGTTATAAATAAAACAGCCATAGCCGCCACACAAATTAATGGAATTCCATAATTAATAGACCAGGCCCTCCATCCTGTTAACCAGTCCCAAAATACAGCGATTAACGAAATGACTCCCACTAGCCAAATCATACTTTTAGCTATATTTTTTCTTTTCTTTATAGCAACATACAATATAAGCCAAATACACATCACTGTTAAAATCACATACTTTGGCCAGTTAACACTAACCGGAAACAGCATATAAATAGCAAAGCTGCTAACCATAATAGTAATTGATAGAAATATTAAAATTTTAAAAGCCATATGACTATCGTATTTTATAGGAACATCCGGAAAAATAGGTCTAATATCCTCACTAGGACTCGGCAATGGATTTTGACACAAGGGACACTTTTGTTTTTTATCTCGTATATTTACCCTACAATGTTCACAGTACTGCATAGTATCCTTCCTTTCATTAATCTTTTATATTTAGATAATTATGAAACTCGATTAAATTTAGTTATTTTTATAATCTTTTATAAAAATTTATCTGATACAAAGATTTGAGTGTCATAAGCCTATAGTAAAACTATATTTGAATAAGGTTGTATATATATTCAGATTGGCAAAGACCGGCCGAAAGTGACTGTTTATCTTTTGTTTAAGACCATGTACATGGGCTTAATAAAAAAGATGGCACTTGAGGGAAAGGCTGCCAAATGAATATATATACAACCTTATTCATTGGTTAACCTTATAAAGGCTTATGACTCTCAAATCCTAATCTTCTATGTTAGAAGCAATATTGATATCTAATCCCTCATCAGATAAAAACTTAAAGAAGTTCTGCTCTATCGAGCTTTCCGTATAGGGTGAAGTAAAACTCAAAGTTAAATTATCATTATATGAAATAACAGTTAACTGGGGCCTTCTTGCTCCTGGACAAACACTAACTTGATATATATAAGGATGAAATTCCTCTGGAAATTTAACCCTTCCTACATTAGATATTCCTCCAGTAAGTCCTCTTTCATTATAAAGATCAGCTATTTTAAGGATAATATTCTTAATTGGTAGAGGTACAAACTTTAATAGTTTATTGTTTTCTAGAGACATAAACCTATTTAACTGTTTTTCTAATTCCTCTAGAGTTAACTTCTGGGCAAAGGTTTCGTTTACTGTTTCTACTATACTCTCGAAAGAATCTCCTTGCTCACTAACATTGTATTTTACACGTATAGTACCAAAGAAGTTTCTAGCAGTTTCAGACTTGAAAAACTGCCTTAAATTTACTGGTACAGATATAATAATTGTCTTTTTACGCTGTCTTACCGTCATTTCATTGTATATAGAGTAAATAAATAATGAAGCAAGAAATCCTGTCATAGTTGTTTTATATTTATGAGCTTCATCTAATATTGCCTTTACAGAAGCACTTCCTTCAATTAAAATACTGCGATTGTCTTCTACCCTTGTTCCACTTATATGATAAGCCTTCTCTTGTTTCTCATATTTGATTTGCTTTTCACCTGTATAATACTTTTGAAAGCTATCATCGGTCTTATGACTTATAGATGGACTATAAGGCTTTTCTGGCATATTATCTTTGAAAACTTCATTATATTTTATAGTTAAATAGTGATAAGCTAGTGTCTTTAGAAGCCATACTGCTCCTGTTCCATCAGAAAGTGTATGGTGTATTTCTAAACTAATTCTTTTTCCATAATAAAACACACGAAAAAGTAGTTCTCTTTCATTATTAAAAAAGATGGGAGCACAAACTGTATTATTTTCTTCCTCTACTATAACACTTCTTTGAGTCTTTTCTAAGTAATACCAAAAAGCACCTCTTCTTAAAATAACTTTATAAAAAGGAAAACTCTCCATACTTAAATCTACTGATTCTTGTAGAATAATCGGGTCTATATCCTCGTATAATTCTAAAGAAAAACGAAAAACTTTTGTGTCCCTGTCTGAGCTTGTAGGGGGAAATATCTTAGCCGCATTATCTAAGCGTTTCCATTCTGATCTTTTGTATTGTTTCACTTTAATCACCTTGTTCCTTTAAAGAAGAACAAATTAGATAGGTTCCTCTTTGTACTTGTTTAAAAACTCTTCTATGTATTCATAGCAAGTTTCAATTGTTTCCGAATTCTTAGGGAGTGATAAAAATCCGTGTAAAGAATCTAATATTCTTTCTACTTGAACATTATTGCCTGCCATTGCAAGTTTTAATCCGTAAGCTTCTCCTTCATCTCGAAGGGGATCATATTCGGCAGTAATAATTAGAGTATCTGGCTGGTTTGCAAAATCTTTTGCTAAAAGGGGTGCAACTAAAGGAGAATCTATGTCTTTTTTATCTTGCACATATAAGTCCATATATTCTATTATCCTCTTAGATGTAAGTATATAATCCTCACCATATAGTCTTACAGATTCAAAAGGAGAATTTTCACTATAGTCATTATAGCAAGAAGGATAATAAAGGATCTGCATATCAGGTAAAAACTCACCTGAGTCTCTAGCTAATAATGATATTACCGCTGCTAAGTTGCCACCAGCACTATCACCTGAAATTATTAACTTCCTTGGTTCTTTTAGTTTTTTTGATCCTTCTACTTCCTTAGTAATATTCTTAGCAATTACTTTGGTTACATTATAGCAATCTTCTAGTCCTTGTGGAAATGGATGTTCTGGAGCCAATCTATATTCTACAGATATTACTATACAATCAGTTTGGTTAGCCATATTCCCACATATGCTTGTATAATTATCTACATTACCAGTTACCCAACCGCCACCATGAAAAAACACTATAATATCCTGGGGTTTATTTCTTTTATTACTCTTATTACCATCATCAGTTCTCATAGGTGTTAGAGGCTTATTACCACCATTAGTTCTCATAGGTGTTAGA